>CBHFMJ010000058.1:0-9889 GCA_965994715.1 uncultured bacterium
GCCGCCTCGCGGTTCTCCCGCCCCCAGCAGGCCCACGGACCGCTCCAGCGGTGGGGTTGGAGCCGTTCGTAGCTCGGAACCGACGGTGCGGTGATCGCGGTGAGCGCGGGGAGTGCCTCGAGCACCCCCGCCGTGAACGCTTCCGCTCCGCGCGTCATGCCCTCGGGACCGCGCCCTCCCTGGAACAGGTTCTTCCCCTTCCGGTCCCACAGGCTCAGGTGCAGGTGGTTCCCGTTGCCGACGCGCCCCGCGAAGACGACCGGTGCGAACGAGGCGGCGTAGCCATGGATGCGCGCCACCGCCCTGATCGTGTGGCGGACGACGAGGTGGGTGTCCGCGGCGGCGATCCCGACGCCGTGCGGCACCGACAGTTCGAGCTGCCCGGTCGAGTACTCGGGGTGGAATTGCATGAGGCCCGTTCCCTGCGCCTCGAAGGCGCCGATCAGCGCCGTCGCGAACGGTTCGACGTCCGCGAGCGCGATCGCTCCGTAGGCGGGCCCCGTGTGGGCCGGCGTCGGATCGGCCTCGTCCGGTCCCGGCGCGCCGCGATGCCCGAGGAAGAACTCGATCTCGAATCCCCCGCGGAGCTCCAACCCGTGGCCGGCGAGCCGCTCGAGCATCGTCCGCGCGAACGTGCGCGGGCAGCCCGGGTACGGCGCGCCCTCCTGGTCGAGCTGGTCCACGGGCGCGAGCGCCCACCCCGGGCTCGCGGCGAGCCCGACCGTCTGCGCCGGATCCGGCATCAGCCGCGTGTCGCCCGCTGGTCCACCGATGTGCGGCGACGACGTGATCTGATCGTCGACCTGGAAGACCGTGAAGACGGGGGAGAGGCCGATCCCGAACCGAGCCGCCTCCTCGAACCGACGGAGGGGGATCGTCTTCACGAGGGTGACCCCCGAGTTGATCACGATCGCGAGCGCGACGGCCTCGACGCCGGAGACGGCGAGGCGTCGCGCGGTCTCCGCGGCGGCTCCGCCGCCGCCAGTCTTCGACCGCCCGCGGGACGACGCCATCGGACTAGAACAGCTCCAGGTACTCCGTGCGCTCCCAGTCCGACACGGAGTCCTGGTAGCGGGACAGCTCGTACCGACGCATCCGTGAGTAGGCCGTGACGAAGTCCTCGCCGAGGAACTCCTTCGCGGCCGGGTCTCCTTCGAGGGCGTCGAGCGACTCCTCCAGGGCGATCGGGAGCTTCTCGAAGGTGTCGTCCTCCTCCGCGGGGACGCCCGGCTTGGACGGGTCGGGGACCGGCAGCTCCTCCTCGATCCCACGGAGGCCGGCTTGCAGGAGCGCCGCTCCCACGATGTAAGGGTTCGACATCGCCGACGGTGCCCGATACTCGACGTGCTTGTTCGCCGCGCTCCCTGCCTTCACGCGCACGAGGGCGGATCGGTCCTCCAGCCCCCAGGAGATGTTCGACGGGCTGAACGTGTGCGGGCGCCGACGACGGAGGCAGTTCACGGTGGGTGCGATCATGGCGTCGATCGCGCGGGCGTACTTCAGCTGGCCGGCGATGAACGACCGGCACGCGGCCGTCATCCCCTGGGGATCGTCCGCGTCGCCGAACGCGTTCTCCCCTGAGTCCGCGTGGAGCAGGGAGATGTGGGTGTGACAGCCGCTCCCGGCCGAGTCGGCCCACGGTTTCGTCATGAAGGTGGCGAGGTAGCCGTCCTGTTTCGCGATCTCCTTCACGCCGTTCTTGAACGTGAACGCGTTGTCCGGACCGGCGAGCCCGCGTCCCGGCGCGAAGTTGATCTCCCACTGCGATCCGGCGTACTCGCAATTCGCCGTGATGATGTCGACGCCGACCTGCGGCATCTCGTCGAGGATCCGGCGGATCGTGGGCACGAAGTCGTTCCGGAGCGTGTTGAAGATGTGGTAGCCGGTGAACAGCGGCTCGTGGGTGTCACCGGTCAGGAGATAGAACTCGAACTCGGATCCGAGGAGCGGCTCGAACCCCATCGAACGGGCCTTCTCGAGCGCCTGCCGGAAGACGTGCCGCGGTGTCGCGGCGAGGGCCGTGCCGTCGTGCCACTGGGCGTCGCAAATCAACCGCGCCGTGCGGTCGGCCCACGGCAGCACCTGGGCGGACTCGGGATCGGGGAACAGCAACTGGTCTCCGTAGCCGCGCTCCTCGTGATACAGCGTCCCGCCGACCACGTCCGAGCGGCTATCCAGCACGCTCGCGCCGCCGTACATGTTCAGCCCTCGTTCGGCGTAGTCGAAGGCGTGTGAGATCGGGATCGTCTTCGATCGAGAGATGCCGTGCATGTCGGGAAGCTCGAACCGGACGAACCCGATGTCCTGCTTCTGCCAGCCCTCCAGGATCCCCTTCACGTCGGTCATCGATCGGCTCCTCTCGATGCGCGTGCCCAGACGTGCGTGCTCGTCCTGTCCGGACCGCGCGGCCCGGAGGGCTGGGTTATACCGTGCGGGCCTCGTGGCTCGCAACGGATGACCTCCGCGCGCGGCGTGCCGTACGCTACTGCCGCCGGGCGGGGCCTGGGTCGCTCGGTAGGTTCCACTCCCAAGGAGGCCGGTTGGGACAGACGGCGATCGAGAGCGACCGCACGCACGTCCTCCCGCTCGAATTCGGGCGGGCCATGCCGATCGCGGTGCGCGGAGAGGGCGTCTGGATCGAGGACGCGGACGGCCGCCGGTACCTCGACGCGATGAGCGGCGGCTCGATGGCGGCCACGCTCGGCCACGGACGGCGAGACATCATCGCCGCGGCGCGGGCGCAGGCCGAGACCCTCGCATTCGTCCACAACGAGCGGATGACGAACCCGACCCAGGAACGGCTCGCGGAGGAGCTCGTCGGTGTCGCGCCCGAGGGGTTCACCCGCGCACGGTTCACGGTCAGCGGTGCCGACGCGAACGAGATGGCGATCCAGATCGCCCGCAGCTATCACGTCGAACGGGGTGACGTGGACCGCTGGCAGGTGATCTCGCCCGCCCAGGCGTACCACGGCCCGACGATGGAGACGCTCGCGCTGACGGGTCGCCCCGGCATGCACGGTCCGTTCGCTCCCTATCTGCCGCAGCACCTGCACATCCCCCCGAGCACCTGGCGGTTCGACCCGTCCGGCGAGGCCGCGCTCGTTGCGTTGGACCGGGCGCTGGAGGAAGCGGGTCCGGAGAACGTCTCCGCGTACTTCTGCGAGGCGATCAGCGCCGCCGCGCTCCCCGGCTACTCGCCACCCGTTCGGTTCTGGGAAGGGCTCGCGGAGCGACGCGAGCGCCACGGTTTCCTGGTGTGCTTCGACGAGGTGGTCACCGGGGTCGGCCGAACCGGCCGATGGTTCGCCGGCGCAGGGACGGCCTGCGAGCCCGACATCATCGCGACGGCCAAGGGCCTCGGCGCGGGCTACGCGGCGATCGGTGCCGTCCTCGTCCGCGAGCAGGTGTACGACGCCTTCGCCCAGGGCTCGCGTCGCTTCACCCTCGGTCACACGTGGGACGGCGCGCCGCTCGCGTGCGCCGTGGGGCTCGCCGTTCTCGAGGCGATGCGCACCGAGAGGCTGGTCGAGCGGGTGCACGATCGCGGTGCCCAGCTCCTCGGCGAGCTGCAGAACGCGCTCGCCGGCATCCCGTTGATCCGTGAGGTCCGCGGCCACGGATACCTGCTCGGTGTGTCGTTCGTCGATCCGCGCGACGGGGAGTCGTTCCTGCCGCCGGAGTTCCGGGTCGGCGCGCGGATCGACGCGGCTGCCTTCGATCGCGAACTGATCGTCCTTTCGACCCAGCCGACGCGCGACGGCTACGCCGGCGACCAGACGTTGTTCGCTCCGGCGTTCACCGCGACGGACGACGAGCTCGGCGAGATGGTGTCCCGGTTCGCCGAGGTCGTACGCAGCGTCGCGGTCGATGTGGAGCCGGAGCTCGCCCGCGCCGAGCCGATCAGGTCGGCATCGATGGGGGGCGCTCGATGAGCGCAACCGAGCGGGATCCGGCGCGCCTGCGCGCGCTGATCCTCCAACACGAGGAGCCGACGCCGCCCGGGCACGTCACGGAGTGGCTCGCGGCGCACGACGCTGACGTCGACACGTGGCGCATCGACGTCGAGGATCGCGACGTCGATCCGCGCGACTACGACCTGATCGTGTCGCTCGGCTCGGAGTTCGCGGCGTTCGACGACACGAAGCCGTTCGTGGTCCGGGAGGCGAGCGTGCTCGAGAAGGCGGTCGCCGAGGACGTGCCGGTGCTCGGCCTGTGCTTCGGCGGCCAGATGCTGGCCCGTGCGCTGGGGTCCCGCGGATTCCGTCACGAGGAGGCCGAGATCGGCTGGCTCACCGTCCGGACCTCGGATCACGAGCTGGTGCCCGAGGGTCCGTGGTTCCAGTGGCACTTCGATTCGTTCACGGTCCCACCGGGCGCGACCGTCGTGGCGGACACCGACGTCGGCCCGCAGGCGTTCGTCGCGGGTCGGAGCCTCGGCCTCCAGTTCCACCCCGAGGTGACGACGCAGATCATGGAGGACTGGGTCCGCGTCTATCGCCACGAGCTCGACGGCGACGGCGTCGACCCGGACGCGTTGCTCGCGGAAACGAAACGCATCGCCGGCGAGAGCCGCGCCCGGGCCTTTCAGCTGTTCGAGCACTTCCTCCACGAGGTCGCGGGGATCGACGCGCCCCACGAGGCCGACCTGGACGAGCGAGCGGGCTGAGCGGTGGTCGCGTGACCACCCCGGCGATCGCCTCGACCGCCACCCACGTCTTCCCCCGCTTCCTCGACGTCGACTACCCGAACGTCGAGCGAGGGGACGGCGTGTGGCTCACGACGACCGACGGTCGCCGGATCCTCGACGCGACCTCGGGCGGCGCGATGGTCGCCTGCCTCGGGTCCGGCGTTCCGGAGATCGCGGAGGCGGCCGCGGAGCAAGCCGGACGGCTCTCGTACTTCTACAACCACCACTTCACGAGCGAGCCGCAGGAGCGTCTCGCCGACCGACTGTTGGAGGTCGTCGCGCCCGGGATGGCGCGGGTCCGACTCGTCTCCGGCGGTTCGGAGGCGAACGAGACCGCGTTGCAGCTCGCTCGCCTGTACCACGTCGAGCGCGGCGACACCGCGCGCTGGCGCGTGATCTCGCCGGCGCAGGCGTACCACGGATCGACGATGGGCACGCTGGCGCTCACCGGCCGCCGAACGTTGCAGGAGCCGTACACCCCGTATCTCGCCGGGCACCTCCACCTCCCGCCCTCGACATGGCGCACCGACCCGACCGGGGAGGCGGCGCTGGCCGAGCTCGATCGGCTCCTCGAGGAGGCCGGACCGGAGACCGTGGCCGCGTTCTTCATCGAACCCGTGAGTGCGGCGGCGCTCCCCGCGTACTCGCCGCCCGATCGCTTCTGGCAGGGCCTCGACGAACGCCGGGCCGAGCACGGGTTCCTGATCTGTTTCGACGAGGTCGTGACCGGCATCGGCAGGACCGGGAGCTGGCTCGCGGCGGATCAACTCGCCGTCGAGCCGGATATCGTGGCGATCGGCAAGGGTCTCGGCGCCGGGTACGCGCCGCTCGGAGCGGCCCTCTGCCGCCAGCACGTCTACGACGCGATCGATCGCGGCTCCCGCGAGTTCGACCTCGGGCACACGTGGGACGGCGCGCCTCTGTCCTCGGCCGTGGGCCTGGCCGTGCTCGACCTCCTGACGGAACGCGGCCTGATCGAAAGGGTCCGCGAACGTGGACCCGCTCTCCGCGACGAGCTCGAGGCGGCACTCCAGGGGTTCGACATCGTGCGCGAGGTCCGGGGTCGTGGCTTCCTCCTCGGGGTGGAGCTCGTGGACCCCCGGAACGGGGAGTCGCTCCTGCCGGTCGACCTCGACGTGGCGGCGCTCGTGGACGACACCGCCTTCGAACGGGGGCTGCTCGTGACGTCCACCCATCCGCAGGCCGACGGTTTCGCCGGGGACCAGGTCCTCCTCGCCCCCGCGTACGTGACGACGGACGAGGAGCTCGCGGAGATCGTCGAACGCTTCCGGGCGACGATCGCGGCGGTGCAGGGGTCGGTCGAGGCCTCCCCCCCGGCCTCCGGCACGACATGAGCTCCGCGGAGAGCAGCGGGGAGTTCGTCCTCCTCGCGATCCCCGACATGAACGGCTCCCTCCGCGGGAAGGCGCTGCGCCCTGCGGCGTTCGATGCCGCCGTGCAGCACGGGACGGTGATGACGGATCTGATCATCGGGCTGGACCCGACGGACACGCCGATCACCGACTACGAGCGGTTCGGGATCCGCACCGGCGCGGCAGACCTGCTCGTCACGCCCGAGGTCGAGACGATGCGCGACCTCGCATGGCGGCCGGGGTGGCGGATCTGCCTGGCGACGCCGAGTTGGCCGGACGGGACGCCGTGCGACTTCGCCTCCCGGGAGGTGTTCGCGAGGGTCGTGGAGGACGTCACCACGCTCGGCTACGAGGTGATGGCCGCGATCGAGTACGAGGTCCGGATCTGGGACGAGCAGGGCGCACCGATGTCGAGCGGGATCAGCTACAGCCTGCACGAGATCGGGCACTACGACCGGTTCGTGGACATGCTCGTCAGAGCGCTCCGGTCGATGGACGTGGAGCTCTCCGCGGTGCATACCGAGGCCGGGCCCGGGCTCCTCGAGCTGAACCTCTCGCCGAAGCGCGGGCTGGCGGCGGCCGACGGAGCGGTCCTGGCGAAGTTCGCGACGAAGCAGGTGGCCGCCTCGATGGGCCTCCGCGCGAGCTTCCTCGCGAAGACGGTGCCGGGCGAGGAGGGATCCAGCGGCCACGTCCACCTGTCCTGCTGGGACGGGGGCACGAACGCGTTCGCGGCCGCAGCGGCTGAGGATCCGCTCCCGGATCCACTCGCCGGAGCGATCGCGGGCGTCTTGGAGCACCTCCCCGCCGCGTCCTTGCTCCTGAACCCGACGATCAACTCGTACAAGCGGCTCGTTCCCGGCTGGTTCGCACCGATCAACGCCACCTGGGGCTACGAGAACCGATCGTGCGCGGTGCGCGCGATCCGCTCTGCCCGTCCCGAGCTGTGGCGGTTCGAGTGCCGGCGACCGGGCGCGGACGCGAACCCCTACCTGGCCCTCGCCACGATCGCCGCGTCCGCGGCTGACGGGATGCGGCGAGGTGCCACGCCACCCGATCCGATCGAAGGGGACGCCTACGCGCGGGCAGACCTCCCCGAGCTCCCCGGCTCGTTGGAGGCCGCGATCGCTGCCTTCGGTGAGAACGACACACTTCGACAGGCGCTGGGAAAGGGATTCTCGGACTACTACGTGACGTCCCGTGTCTGGGAGCTCAAGGCCTGGCGCGAGACGGTCACCCACTGGGAGCGCGACCGCTACGACCGCTCGGTCTAGGAGTGGTCACTCCTCGCTGAAGTACACGTTCTTCACCTCCGTGTAGAGCGCCGCCGCGTGCATCCCCATCTCGCGACCGAGCCCACTCTGCTTGAAGCCGCCGAACGGAGCTTCGGTGAACACGCTGCTCGAAGAGTTCACGCTGATCACGCCGGTGCGGATCGCCTTCGCCACGCGGATCGCCCGGCCGATGTCGCGCGTCCACACCGAGCCCGACAGCCCGTAGGGCGTGTCGTTCGCGAGCCTGATCGCGTCCTCCTCCGCATCGAACGGGAGGAGGCAGACGACGGGCCCGAAGATCTCCTCCCGAGCGACGCGCCAGGAGTTGTCGACGTCCGCGAGCACCGCAGGCCGGAGGTAGTACCCGTCTCCGTCAGGGACCTCTCCACCGGTCACAAGACGCCCACCCTCCTCCTGCCCGATCGCGAGGTAGTCGAGCGAGGTCTGTCGCTGGCCCTGGCTGATCAGCGGCCCCATCTCGGTCGCTTCGTCGAGGGGCTCCCCGAGCGCGATCGCCTCGGTCGCCTTCGAGAACCGCTCGACGTACTCGTCGTAGATCGAGCGCTGCACGAACTGCCGCGAGCGCGCGCAGCAGTCCTGGCCGGCGTTGTCGAAGACGGACCAGAGCGACTTCGGGATCGCGACGTCGAGGTCGGCGTCGTCGAACACGACGTTCGCGGACTTCCCGCCGAGCTCGAGGGACACCCGCGTGATGTTGGCGGCCGCCGCCGCCATCACCTGGGTGCCCACCTCCGTGGAGCCCGTGAACCCGATCTTCGCGACGCGAGGGTCGGCGATCAACGCGGCGGCCGTTGTGGACCCCGGGCCGGGGAGCACGCTCAGCGTTCCCTCGGGGAGACCGGCTTCCATCAGGAGGTCGGCGATCGCGAGGGCGGTGAGCGGGGTCTGCGACGCGGGCTTCAGAACGGCCGTGTTCCCGCACGCGAGCGCGGGCGCGACCTTCCAGTTCGCGATCACGGCCGGGAAGTTCCACGGGCTGATCAGTACGCAGGGACCCACCGGCTCCCGCAGGGTCACGTCGAGCCCCGGCGGGACGATCGGGATCGTCTCCCCGAAGATCTTGTTGGCCGCGCCGCCCCAGTACTCGTAGGTGTTGGCGACGATGTCGATCTCGGCGCGCGCCCCGCCGATCGGCTTCCCTCCGTTGCGCGCCTCGAGCGTGGCGAGCTCTTCGGCCTTGTCACGGATCAGGAACGAGGCCTCCGTGAGGATATGTCCCCGCTCACGAGCGCTCATGCGACGCCACGGCCCCGACTCGAACGCCTCCACGGCCACATCGACGGCCCGGCGGGCATCCTCAGCGGATGCCTGCGCGACCTCCCACGCAGGCTTCCCCGTCGAGGGCTCCACCACCTCGGTGGTCGCGCCCTCCGTTGCCGCCACCCGCTCTCCACCGAGCACCAAGAGTTCGGTCATCGTCGCCTCCGTCCACGCACGTCCGCGATCAGGTGCGAAGACTAGTTCAGAGCGTGGCGTTGCGGACGTTCGCGACGATCAGGATGACGACGACGGCAGCCACGGCCACCCGGTACGCGAGGAAGACCGTGAAGTCGTGTCGCCGCAGATAGCGCAGGAGTCCCCAGATCACGACGAAGCCGCTGAGCGCCGAGGCGGCCATCCCCGCGACGAACTCCGCCGCGTAACCCTGGAACCCGGACTGGGCGAGATCGACCGCCTTGTACGCGCCCGCGCCCGCGATGATGGGGAGCGACAAGAGGAACGAGAAGCGCGCCGCCGACTCCCGGTCGAGGCCCATCGCCCGAGCAGCCGTCATCGTGACCCCGGAGCGGGACACGCCCGGCTGGAGAGCGAGCGCCTGCGCCGTGCCGAGCAGCAGGCCGTCCTTCGGTCCGATCGAGTCGAACGCGCGATCGCTCCGGGCGAGCCGATCGACGACGACGAGCGGGATCCCGAACGACACCAGCATCACCGCGATCAACCACGGAGCGCCGAGCTCCCCTTGGATCAGATCCTCGAACAGCGCTCCGACGATCGCCCCGGGGATCGTGCCGATCACCAAAGCCCACGCGATCCGCTCGTCGGGTGTGGTCATCCGCCGGGCGACGATCGAACGGAACCAGGCGCGCAGGTACCTCGCGACGTCGTTCCGGAAATAGATCAACGCACCGAGGAGCGTGCCCATGTGCAGCGCGACGTCGAAGGACTTCTGGAGGTCGGGGTCGCCGATCGCTCCCCATCCGAACATCCACGGCACGAGGATCAGGTGTCCCGAGCTCGAGACCGGTGCGAACTCCGTCGCCCCCTGCACGAGGCCGAGGACGATCGCTTGAAGGATGCTCACACGGTCCTTCCGTCGGAAAGGTCCGCCTGATGCTAGCGGCCGGCCGTCACCGGAACGGTTAAGGCCGAGCCGGGAACGAGATCGTCGGGACCCCGGACGGCGATGGAGAGCGTGGCGAACGCCGACGCGAACGCGAGGGCCTCCGCGTCCGTGGGCGAGACGAGCAGGACGAGCCCGATCCCGCCCTGTGGTGGGGCGGTGGGGGGGCCGCCCCAGACGGGCCCCCCCCCCC
>CBHFMJ010000059.1:0-9880 GCA_965994715.1 uncultured bacterium
AGCCTTCACGCGGCAGGCTCGCGCGAGGGAGGTGTGTTCGATGCCGACTGGAAGCGTGCTGTACGTGCCGGAGACCAGCCAGGGACGTTTGGTCTTCCTGGGTCAGGAGATCCCGGTACGAGTTGAGGATGTGGCGATGGACGCGCGGCGGCCGGGGACGCGGGTTCGGTTCGATCTGATCTGGGATGACGACGATCTGCGTGTCTCCAACGTGCGGCGCACGAAGGCGACGCGGGCTCGCGGACGATGGAGCTCGACAGTCCCGAAGGTCCCGTCGGGGACAGGACCTTCGACCCTCTCAGGCACATCCGGCGGAAGTAGCATGAACGTTGGCTCCGAGCGATGAACAGGAAAGCCGAAAGGCGGACCGGACATCGCTCGGAGCCAACGTCTGCTTCTTCGATGGCGTCCGGTCCCCGATCCACGCTCGCAGTGGGAGCCCGAAGGCAGGGTCCCTTCGGATCGGGTACCACGTTCCGCGACCGCGATGAGACCGGCCGCACGCTCGGTGCGCGACTCCTCGGGTTGCGAGCGGGATCGCCGCCGGTGATCCTCGGGATCCCGAGGGGAGGGCTGCCCGTCGCGGCCGAGGTCGCTCGGGCGCTGGACGCCCCCCTGGACGTGCTGGTCGTGCGCAAGCTGGGCGTTTCCTGGAGTCCCGAGCTCGGGTTCGAGGCGATCGGGGAAGGCGGTGCGAGCGTGACGACGCCGACGTCATCAGCATCGCCGGCCTCGGTCCGTCGGACACGCAGCGCGTGATCCGAGAGGAGACCGCCGAGCTCGAACGGCGGATCCGTCTCTACCGCGGGGACCGGCCGCCCGTACCGGTGAAGGGTCGCACCGTGATCGTCGTCGACGACGGGATCGCGACCGGAGGGACGGTGCGCGCAGCGATCGACGTGGTCCGTCATCGGGGGGCAGATCGGATCGTGGTGGCCGTCCCGGTGGCTCCGCCCCGGACGGTCGAGACGCTCCGGCACGTCGCGGACGAGGTCGTGGTGCTCCGATCGGAGGAGCCGTTCCTCCCAGTGGGGCAGTTCTACGACCCTTCCCGCAGGTCTCCGATGAGGAGGTCGCCCGGATCCTCGCAGGGTCGGAACCGCTGGTGACGCCCGAGTCCGCGGACGATCCGGTCGATCGGACGGTCGAGATCGACCTCGGACCCGTTCGCCTCGTCGGTGACCTCGTCATCCCTGCTGGCTCGACCGGCATCGTCGTCTTCGCGCACGGCAGCGGGAGCAGCCGTTACAGCCCCAGGAACCGATCGGTCGCACTTGCGCTGAACGATGGAGGACTCGCGACGCTCCTCATCGACCTCCTGACGGTGGAGGAAGAGCTCGACCGTGCGAACGTGTTCGACATCGAGCTGCTCGCGAACCGCCTCGTGGGCACGACGAGGTGGCTGCGCCGACAACCGGAAGCGCACAACCTCGGGGTGGGGTTCTTCGGAGCGAGCACCGGGGCCGCTGCGGCCCTGGTGGCTTCCGCTGAGCTCGGGCGGGAGATACGAACGATCGTCTCCCGTGGTGGCAGGCCCGACCTCGCTGCGCCCAGGCTCGCCGAAGTGACGTCGCCGACGCTGTTGATCGTGGGCGGGAACGACTGGACGGTCCTTCAGGGGAATCGCGAGGCGCAAGCGACGCTCCGATGCCTCAGCGAGTTGGAGATCGTGCCCGGAGCGACGCACCTGTTCGAGGAACCGGGAGCGCTCGAACGCGTGGCTGAGCTCGCCCTCGAGTGGTTCACCCGGTACCTCGTTTCGGACAACCGACCTTCTCCGGGAAGGAGCTGATGACGCATGCCTCCGCACTGTGACGCGATGGACGGACCGGTCGTCAAGGCCGCGCTGGCGGCGCTCGCGGCGAGCGACGTCGGGGTCGTCTTGCCTTTCGTCGACGAGGCCGGTGAGGCTGGGGTACGTGCCTTGTTCGACGAGGTAGCGGCGGTGCGATCCACGGGTGGAACCGCCGGGGAGATCGCGGAGCGGCTGTTCCTCGAAACCGTGGTGCGGCTGCATCGCGCGACGGAAGGGGCTCCCTTCACCGGGCTGAAGCCAGCGGGCCTCGATCATGGCCCGGTGATCCCGATCGCCGAGCGAGCGATCGTGACCGGCTCGCCCGAGGAGCTCGTCCACGAGCTCTCCCGTCACCTCGAGGACCATGTGAAGATCCGCCTGGACAACGTGATGGTGTTGAAGGCACGGTCGCACGAGGGGCTTCGGGAGGCACGTCGCTTTTGCGAGCGCGATGCTCGAGCTGCAGGTGTGGTCGAACCAGGTGTACCGATCCCTCCAGGCGGCTACGCACCACGGGCAACCTGGTCGCGAGCCGGTCGAGGAGTGACCGCCAAGGTCCCTCCACGAGGGGGTCGGACGACCCCATCTCGCGCGAGGTCTCGGTGCAAGCCTTCAGGAGAGAACCACGAGGAGGTGGCCGACGATGAGACGCATCGTGATCATGGGAGCAGCCGGGAGAGACTTCCACAACTTCAACGTCCGGTACCGGAGCGATCCGCAGTCTGAGGTGGTCGCGTTCACCGCGGCGCAGATCCCGTTCATCGCGGATCGTACGTATCCGTCGGGACTGGCCGGGCCGCGCTATCCGGGTGGGATCCCCATCTACCCCGAGGAGGATCTGGACACCCTGCTGTCCGAGCGACACGTCGACGGCGTGGTGTTCGCCTACTCGGACGTGTCCCACGAATACGTCATGCACAAGGCGAGCCAGGTGCTTGCCGCGGGGGCCGATTTCGAGCTCCTCGGTCCCGATTCCACGATGATCCCGACGACGATCCCGGTCGTCGCGATCTGCGCGGTTCGGACGGGTGCGGGGAAGAGCCAGACGACGAGACGGATCGCGAGCATCCTCCGGGAGGAGGGCCTCAAGCCGGTCGTCGTGCGTCATCCGATGCCCTATGGCGATCTCCTCGCCGAACGCGTGCAGCGGTTCGAGTCGATCGACGACCTCGACCGAGCGGACGTGACGATCGAAGAACGTGAGGAGTACGAGCACCACATCGCGGAAGGGACTCCCGTGTTCGTCGGCGTCGACTACGGGGCCATCCTGGAAGAGATCGAAGGGGCATGGGACGTGCTCCTCTTCGACGGCGGGAACAACGATCTTCCTTTCTATCGGCCGACGGTCCACATCGTGGTCGCAGATCCACTCCGGGCGGGCGACGAGGCCACGTATCACCCGGGCGAGACGAACGTCCGGATGGCCGATGCGGTCCTGATCAACAAGGTCGATGTCGCGGAACGTGCAGATCTGCACGCCCTCGAGGCCAGCATCCGCGCAGTGAATGCCACCGCCCCGATCATCCGGGCCGCGAGCAAGGTGGAGGTGGACGACCCGGAGGCGATCAACGGTAAGCGGGTGCTCGTGGTCGAGGACGGTCCCACCTTGACGCACGGCGGCATGAAGTACGGCGCCGGCGTCGTCGCCGCTCGCCGCTACGGCGCCGCGGAGATCGTGGACCCTCGTCCCTACGCGGAGGGCACCCTCGGCGAGGTGTTCGAACGGTACGACGTCGGACCGGTGTTGCCGGCAGAGGGGTACTCCGTCGAGCAGCGCCATGAGCTCCAGCGGGCCATCGACTCCACGCCGGCGGATCTGGTCGTGATCGCGACGCCGATCGATCTCCGGCGTGTCGTCAAGATCGAGAAGCCGTGCGTACGGGTGACGTACCGGCTCGAGGAGCTCGCAGGTGAACCGCCACTGCGTTCGATCGTCGAGCCGGCGGTCCGGGCCGCGAGGCGGCAGCAGACCGGGAGGTGAGCACGATGGAGATCCTGTATGCGACGGATGGATTGCCCCCGGCCACGGCCGCGGGCGAGCTCTTGCGCCGACTGGCCGATCCGAGCCGGGTGAACGTCGCGATCCTGTTCGCCCAGGACCTGGCGGACGAGGCGATGGATGATTCGATCGCCCTCGGGCTGGAAGAAGCTGAGAAGGCGTTCCGAGGCGCCGGGATCGCGACCCGTGTGCATCGGGTGAAAGGGGATGCCGTCATCAGCATCGAGAAGGTGCTCGCGGATCGGGGATCAGGAGTGATCGTTCTGGGTGCCGGGAACCACGACTGGCTGGGGCGACTCGCGTTCGGCAGCGTGAGCACCCACATGCTGCATTCGGCTCCTGTGCCTGTGCTCTTGGTCCACCGGACACCGGACCCCACACATGAGCGACTCCGCGTGCTCTTCGGCGCGGACGGCTCGCCGTCGGCTGCGAGCGCGATGGACACCCTGGCGGCCATCACGGAGCCGAAGCGCATCGACCTCGAGGTCCGGACGGTCGTCCACACGCCCGAGCTGGGATTCTCGGCGCATCCGGGCGCGTACGTTCCGACCAGATACATCGAGGAGCTGCTCGCGGCCGAGAAGTCCACCGCGAAGAAGCACCTGGGCGAGACGCTCGATCGAGCGCGTGTGTTGGGGTTCACCGCCCACGGCAGTCTCGGCGTCGGCTGGCCCGCGAACGACCTCCTCTCCCACGGGGAGAAGAAGGAGGCGGACCTGATCGTGGTCGGAGCTCGAGGCCTCGGGACCTTGGCACGGATGACGATGGGCTCTGTGAGTGCCCACGTCGCGAGGCATGCGCCGGCGGCCCTCGTTGCCCACGCGCGGCGTCACCCTATCGGGGCCGAGGAGATCGAGGAGCCCGACGGTGACTTGAGCAGCAGCCGGTACGCCGTGCGATGGGGTTGACGACCTGCTGAGGGAAGGGAGGTGAAGAAGATGCTGGATCTCTGGGATGAGATCGCAGCGATCGAGCGGCGGATGGACGATGTGGTCCGAGGGTTCCTCGGAACCAGGGCGCGCATCGCTTCCCCGGCGATCGGGCAGTTCGCTCAGAAGCCCTTCGTGCCACGGATGGATGTCTTCGCGCGCGACGACGACCTCGTCGTCAAGCTCGAGCTCCCCGGGATCGACCCCGAGAAGGACGTTTCCGTCGAGGTGCGAGAAGGGATGCTCGTCATCACGGGCGAGCGTCGGCACGAGAAGGAGATCAAGGAGGAGGCCTACTATCGCATGGAGGCCTCCTACGGAACCTTCGAGCGGCAGTTCGCGATCCCCGAGGGGGTCGACGAGAGCCGCATCTCCGCGACGTACGCCGACGGCGTGCTCGAGGTGGTCGTTCCGAAGGGCGCGGTGAAGGAGGCGGAGAAGGCTGTCGAGGCTCGTAAGATCCCGGTGTTGTCGGGGAAGAAGCCTGCCAAGGCCGCCTGAGACGCATCCAGGCGAACCGCCAGGGGGATCCGGCGGCCGAGGCTCCGGGGGACCCACGGCCGTCTCCCCAGTAGGGTAGCGGCGGCCGTGCAGCAGCTCGAACGTCGTGAGCCCGAAGGGTTGAGCGAGGCCGCGGCGGCGGCCCGCCTGCTTCGGGACGGTCCCAACGTCCTTCCAATCCGTCGCCCTCGTCCGCTGTGGCTCGAGGCTGTCGGACAGCTCACGCACTTCTTCGCGCTGATGCTCTGGGCCGCCGGGCTCCTCGCGTTCGTTGCGGGGTTGCCGCAGCTAGGCGTCGCGATCTTCGTCGTCGTGCTCGCGAACGGCGCGTTCGCGTTCGTGCAGGAGCATCGTGCGCAGCGCGCGGCGGAGCGACTCCGAGATCTGCTCCCGAGGCGAGCGACCGTCGTCCGCGGCGGGCGACACCTCGAGATCGATGCTGCCGAGCTGGTGGTGGGCGATCTCGTCCTCCTGGAGGCGGGTGACCGCATCTCCGCCGATCTGCGGATCGAGCGTGCGGCGGCGGCGATGATGGGGACGGCGGCCCTGACGGGGGAAAGCGTCCCCACGGCAGTCGACGTCGGCGATGAGGCGCTCGCGGGGACGTTCCTCGTCGAAGGTGAAGTCATCGGCGAAGTCACGGCGACGGGGACGGCTACCAGACTTGCCGGGATCGCGGCGCTCGCGGCCGCGAGCCATCGGCCGCGGTCGCCGCTCAGCCTCGAGCTGCGCCGAGTGGTCCGAGCGATCTCCACGATCGCCCTCCTGGTGGGTGCCTCGTTCTTCGGCGTGGCGTTGTTGGTCGGGATCGCGCCGAGCGAGGGGTTCCTGTTCGCGATCGGCGTCGTGGTTGCGCTCGTCCCGGAGGGCCTCCTGCCGACCGTCACCCTGTCCCTCGCGATCGGCGCGCAACGCATGGCGCGACACCAAGCGCTCGTCCGCCGGCTCGATGCGGTCGAGACGCTCGGCTCCGCCACGTTCATCTGCACCGACAAGACGGGCACGCTCACCTGGAACGAGATGTCGGTGGTCGAGGTGTGGACGCCGGGCGGAACCGCGCGGATCCATGGGCAGGGCTACGAGCCCACGGCCACGGTGGAGACGGATCCGGAGATGAGCGAGGACGCCCTCCCCCGGATCGCTCTGGTGGCCGCTCGATGCTCGACGGGTCACGCGGACCTCCGAGACGGCGTGTGGACCGCCGTCGGGGACCCGATGGATGCCGCGATCGATGCGCTCACACGGCGGGTCGGGGTGGATGTTTCGGCCGACAGGGCGGCAGCTCCGGAAGTTGCACGATTCCCGTTCGATCCGAGGCGGCGCCGGGTGTCGAGCGCTGGTGCTCGCCATGTGTACGTCAAGGGTGCGGCCGACAGCGTGCTGCCCCTGTGCCATCACGAACCCGGCGCGGACGTCGCGATGGAGGCGTTGGCCGCTCGTGGGCTCCGGGTGATCGCCGTCGCGACACGACCGGCCTCGACCCGTCCGCGGGATGCGGGCGACGCCGAGCGAGATCTGGAGCTCCTCGGATTCATCGGACTCCTCGACCCGCCCCGAGATGACGTCCGGGAGTCCATCGCATCGTGCCGGCGGGCGGGGGTGCGGATCGCGATGGTGACCGGAGATCATCCCGCGACGGCGGCGGCGGTCGCTCGAGCCGTCGGGCTCGCGTCGGAGGACGATCCCGTCCTGGTCGGTGACGACCTGCCCGAAGACGAGCAGATCCTCGCCGCGATGATCGACCGCGATGGGATCGTGCTCGCTCGGGTGTCGCCGGAGCAGAAGGTCCGCATCGCCAGAGCGCTGCGATCACGCGGGCACGTCGTGGCGATGACCGGCGACGGTGTGAACGACGGGCCCGCTCTCCAAGCAGCAGACATCGGCGTCGCGATGGGGCGATCGGGCACAGACGTGGCCCGTGAGGCTTCCGATCTCGTCCTGCTCGACGATCATTTCGACACGATCGTCACGGCGATCGAGCACGGTCGGGTGACGTTCAACAACGTGCAGAAGTTCCTCACGTATCACCTCACCGACAACGTGGCCGAGCTCACGCCGTTCGCCGTGTGGGCCCTCTCGGGCGGAAGGATCCCGCTCGCGCTGTCCGTGATGCAGATCCTGGTGCTCGATCTCGCGACGGACACCTTCTCGGCGGTCGCGCTCGGCGCCGAGCCGCCGGTGGCGGGCGCGCTGACGTCGACCACCCCGGTTCGGGGTCGGTTGCTCGACAGGGTGGTCGCGATCCGAGCGTTCGCGATAGCGGGTCCCACCGAAGCGGTCTTCGAGATGGGAGCGTTCTTCGCTTCGTTGTTCGCGTTCGGGTGGCGCCCTGGGGCGCCGTTCCCCTCCGGGATGGCCCTGGCGGCCGCCTCGGGAGCGGCGTTCGTGGTCGTGGTCCTCGCACAGACGGCGAACGCGTTCGCGTGCAGGAGTTCCACCCTGCCCCCGTGGCGGATCGGATGGCTGACGAACCGGGTGCTCCTCCTCGGGGGGTCGATCGAGCTGGTGCTCGCGGCGGCGTTCCTGCTCTGGCCCGCCCTCGGAGAACCCCTCGACCATCGTCCCCCTCCCGTCATCGGGTGGGTCATCGCGGTGGCGTCGATGCCGGCCCTGTTGTTGATCGACGCGTCCTTCAAGCGTCGCTTCCGTCGTCGTCTCGCTTCCGCGGAAGCGGCAGTGTCCGCGTGACCGGTCCGGACCCCGTCGCACACGGGATCGATCGCGCCGGTCGCGACCGCGCTCGAGACGGTCTGACGGCCGACGAGGCGGAAGCCCGACTCGACCGTATCGGGCCGAACGAGATCCCGACGGGCCCTCGTGCGTCGTGGCGGCGGCGCTTCGCCCGCCAGCTCCTGGAGCCGATGTCTCTCCTGCTCATCGTGGCGTCCGGGGTGGAAGGGTTCGGGTTGGGGGAGCGTCTCGAGGCCTTCGCGATCCTGTCGATCGTGGTCTTGAACGCGGTGATCGGCACGATCCAAGAAGGGCGTGCTCAGCGCGCCCTCGATGCGCTCCGCTCGATGGAGCCCCGCTTCGCCACGGTGATCCGGGACGGACATAGGCAGCGGATCGAACTCGCCGGTGTGGTTCCGGGAGATGTCGTGGTGCTCGTCGCCGGAGACCGCGTGCCCGCGGACGTGGAACTGCTGACGGCGAACGGGCTCCAGGTCGACGAGTCGGTCCTGACGGGGGAATCCCTGGCCGTCGACAAACGCGTGCCAACACCGGCGGGAAACGATGAGCAGGGTCGCGCGTCCGCAGGGACGGTGGTGACGAACGGTGAGGGCCTGGGAGTGGTCGTCGCCACCGGCGCATCGAGTGCTCTCGGCCGGATCGCGGCCGAGCTCGGTGAAGCACGTGCCCCCACACCCCTCCAGCGTCGGCTCCGCCGACTGACGAAGACCCTCGGCCTGGCGGCGGTGGCGATCGCGGGCGGCGTCTTCGTGCTCACCCTCGTCCGGCTTGGGACCGGAGAGGACCAGGTCAGGCAGGCCTTCCTGTCCGCGGTTGCCTTGGCGGTCGCGGCCGTCCCGGAAGGGCTGCCAGCGGTCGTGACCGTCGTGCTCGCCCTCGGCGTTCGACGGATGGCCGAGCGGGGCGCGATCGTCCGGCGTCTGCCTGCGGTGGAGACCTTGGGGTCGTCGACGGTGATCCTGACGGACAAGACCGGGACGCTCACCGAGAACAGGATGCAGGTGGATCGCATCGTCGTGACGGGTGAGGCTCCGGCGCGGGCGATCGTGGGGTCCGTGCCCGAACGCTTCGCGACCGCGATCGTCCTCGGATCGGACGCGACGCTCGACCCCCCGACCGGCGACCCGCTCGAAGTCGCGCTCCTGGAATCGGTGGGGGAGGCGGAGGTTCGCCGCATCCGTGACCTGCAGCGGCGTCTCGGCTCGCTCCCGTTCGATGCGAGTCGGCGCCGAACGGTGACGGTGAACGAAGGGATCGGCGGGGCGATCGCCGTCCTCAAGGGCGCTCCCGAGGTCGTCTTGGGCGCATCGGTGGACGCCGTCGACCGCGAGGGCGGCCGAGGTCCGCTGGCGGGAGACGCCGTCCTTCGGTCTGCGGAGGACCTCGCCACGTCGGGGAGCCGTGTGATCGCCTTCGCAATCCGGGAGGGACCGGATGTCGACCCGGGTCGCCCGCCGGAGGAGGGGTTCACGTTCCTCGGCCTCGTGGGTCTCCGCGATCCCGTACGGGCGGAGGCTGCGCCGGCGATCGCGGACGCGGCCTCCGCCGGCATCCGGATCGTGATGGTCACGGGAGATCACGCCGGTACGGCGGCGTCGGTCTCGCGTGAGGTCGGCCTCCTCACACCCGACGGTCGCGTCCTCGAAGGCCAGCAGCTCGGCGAGGCGGATACGGCAGAGGTCAGCGTGTTCGCCCGCGTGAAGCCGGAGGACAAGCTCGCGATCGTCCGCGCGCTCCAGGAGCGGGGAGAGGTCGTCGCGGTGACCGGTGACGGCGTGAACGACGCTCCCGCGCTGCGGCAAGCGGATATCGGTGTGGCGATGGGCAGGACGGGAAGCGACGTCGCCCGGGAAGCCGCCGACATGGTGATCACCGACGACGACCTCGGCACGATCGTCCATGCCGTCGAGGAGGGACGCCAGCTCGTCAGGAACATCCGCAACGTGATCGACTATCTCGTCGCCG
>CBHFMJ010000060.1:0-9876 GCA_965994715.1 uncultured bacterium
GTGAAGGATCGCATCCTCGAGTACCTCGCGGTCCGCAAGCTCCGGAGCGAGCGGGGGCTCGCCGAGACCGCCGGTCGCGGCTCCGGCGCGATCCTCACGCTGGTCGGCCCTCCGGGCGTCGGCAAGACGTCGCTCGGGGAGTCCGTCGCGCGCGCCCTCGGACGCAACTTCGTCCGGGTCTCGCTCGGCGGCGTTCACGACGAGTCCGAGATCCGTGGCCACCGTCGCACCTACGTCGGCGCGCTGCCGGGACGGATCGTGCGCGCGCTGAAGGACGCGGGCACGAAGAACCCCGTGATGATGCTGGACGAGGTCGACAAGGTCGGCGCCGACTGGCGAGGCGACCCCTCGAGCGCATTGCTCGAGGTCCTCGATCCCGCGCAGAACCACACGTTCCGCGACCACTACCTGGACGTCGACCTCGATCTGTCCGAGGTGCTGTTCATCGCGACCGCGAACGTCGCGGAGACGATCGCGGGCCCGCTGCTCGACCGGATGGAGGTCATCCGGATCGACGGGTACACCGAGGACGAGAAGGTCGCGATCGCGCGGCGGCACCTGCTGCCGCGGCAGGTCGAGCGCAACGGCCTCCGCCCCGAGGAGGTCGAGGTGACCGACGACGCCCTGCGAGGGGTGGTCGGCGACTTCACGCGCGAGGCCGGTGTCCGCAACCTCGAGCGAGAGCTCGGCAAGATCATGCGGAAGGTCGCGACCAAGCTGACCGCCGGCGAGGGCGCATCGCCGGCTCGCGTGGACGCGACCGATCTCCGCGAGTACCTCGGCCGGCAGAAGTTCTTCTTCGAGGCGGCTGACCGGACCGCCGTCCCCGGCGTGGCCACGGGCTTGGCCGTCACCGGGACCGGCGGCGACGTGCTGTTCATCGAGGCGACCCGCGAGGACGTGCCAGAGACGGGGATGGCGGACGGACTGACGCTCACCGGACAGCTGGGCGACGTGATGAAGGAGTCTGCGCGGATCGCGCTCTCGTACGTGCGATCGCACGCCGAGGCGCTCGACATCCCGGCGCATCGGCTGCGCGGTCGATTCCACGTACACGTCCCGGCGGGCGCCGTTCCCAAGGACGGCCCCAGCGCGGGGGTGGCGATGACGACGGCGTTGGCCTCGCTGCTCACAGGTCGGCCGGTTCGTGCAGAAGTGGGCATGACCGGTGAGGTGACGCTCCAAGGACGCGTGCTGCCGATCGGAGGGGTCAAGCAGAAGGTCCTTGCCGCACATCGGGCAGGCCTGAAGGAGGTCATCCTTCCCGCGCGCAACGAGGGAGACCTCGACGACGTGCCGGAGCAGGTGCGCGAGGAGATGACGTTCCACCTGGCGGAAGCCGTTGACGACGTGCTCGAGATCGGGCTGGGCAGCGTGGCCGGAGACGTGATCGAGGATCCCCGGGTCGCGTAGAGGGCGGGGCTAGGTCGCCCTCGGGAGCAACCGATACACAACCATCGGGATCGGTTTCCACTGCTCCGGGCGGGGGCGCCCGTTGACGGAACACGGCACGCTCGAGCACGAGCTCCGCGGGACGGACGAGGCGGCGCTGCCCGAGTTCCTCCGGTCGTGGTCCCGCTCGCGGCATTGTTCGCCGTCATCCAAGCGGGTCGCCGGGGGCCTGCTGCGCGACGGGTCGATGCTCCCCACGATCGTCCTGTTGCCGCTCATGGCGCTCGCAGTGGCGTTCTCGTTCATCGGAGCCCGCCGGCCCTCGACCTGCTGCTCGGTCTGGCGCTCGTGTGGGTGATCGCCGTCGGCGTCGTCGGCAGCGTCGCGCCTCCCGCCGATCCCGCCCCGTGGTACGGGAAGGTGTTCCAGGTCGTGACGATGGCGACGGGCCACGTTCCTGACCATCATCCTCTTCACGCGCTACCGGGCACGACTCCTACTGGCGGCCCACCGGGAGCGAGAGGTGTCCCTGAAGTTTCGCGAGGTCGACCGCTTGAAGACGACGCTGATGCGGGCGGCATCGCACGATCTGCGGACGCCACGGCCACGATCCTCGGAGCGGCGGAGACGCCCCGGCATCTGTCGCTCGACGAGGCCGAGGCCCGGGTGCTCCTCGCGGCGATCTCCCGCGGGGCGAGCCGGCTCTCCGGGCTCCTCGAGATCTGTTCGACGCTGAGAGCCTCCAGGCGAGCGTGGTCGAGCCGTTGGCCGAGCCGGCCGACGTCGGCGAGGTAGTGCGCGACGCCGTCGCGTCGCTCGAGATCCCGATGGGATGGACCTGCGCCTCGATCTCCAGCCCGCCCACGCGACGGTCGACCGCGCCGGGGTGGGACGGATCGTCGAGAACCTCGTGATGAACGCGATCCGGCACGCCACGGGCTCCGGGCCGTGTGGGTGCTCGTGCGATCGCACGACGACGGTGCGGAGATCGTCGTCGAGGACCAGGGACCCGGTGTTCCCGAGGCCGATCGACTCACGATCTTCGCTCCGTTCCGCAGGGGCGACACTGAGGCTCCGGGCACCGGGCTGGGGCTGGCCATCGTGGAGGGGTTCGTCAGGTAGCACGGCGGACGGGTGTGGGTCGAGGACCGGCTCGGCGGGGGAGCCTCGTTCCATGTGTCCTTCCCCGGCGGCGGGGTCGCGCCGGCGCTCCCCGAGGCCGTCGTCACCGCCACCCTGATCGACTGAGTCTTCGTCGTACGACGCGGGGCCCTTCGGCCCGGCGGATCCGTTCCCTATCCTGACCCGATGCTGCGCGGTCTCGAGCTCATCGATCTTCGCCGCCGGTTCGGTGACGTCGTGGCGCTCGACGGCGTGAGCTTCGAGGTCGCGGAAGGCTTCGTCGTGGGGTTCGTCGGTCCGAACGGTGCGGGCAAGACCACGGCGATGCGGATCGTGCTCGGGGTGCTGGGAGCCGACGTAGGGGAGGTCCGGTGGCGAGGGAAGCCGGTCGACGGCACGGCGCGCCGACGGTCGGCTACATCCCGGAGGAGCGCGGGCTCTATCCGAAGATGCGGGTGCTCGAGCAGCTCGTGTACCTGGCGCGACTGCACGGCGTCGGGCGTGCGACCGCCCGGACGCGTGGCCCGGAGATCCTCGACGTCCTCGGCGTGGCCGACCGAGCGAAGGATCGGGTCGAGGCCCTGTCCCTCGGGAATCAGCAGCGGGTGCAGCTCGCGGCGGCACTGGTGCACGAGCCCGAAGTGCTCGTCCTCGACGAGCCGTTCTCGGGCCTGGACCCCGTGGGAGATCGTCGCATCGCTCGCGATCGTGATCGGGTCCACTGCCCTCCTGATCCCGCTTGCGGGACGGGTCTACGCCGGGGCCATCCTCCGGACGGGCGCACGCGTGAAGGTGCGCGACGCCTGGCGGGCAGCCGCGTGACCCGTCACGGCTGGACGCGCGCGAACCTCCGCCACGTGCTCGCGATGCTCCGCTACGGCGCGAACCCCGCGGCGACCGTATACGACTCGATCGGGCCCGACTTCTTCCTCGCCCTCGCGCCCGGCTGGCTCAACCTCGGCCTGTGGGAGGGCGACGGCGGAGATCGCTCGGAAGCTCCGGTCGCCGTGCGGCGGCTCGTCGAACGGATCGCCGCCGCGCTGCCCGTGGATGGCGACGTGCTCGACGTGGGCAACGGGCTGGCGGCCCAAGATCCCGTGATCGCGGCGACGGCGCGCCCGCGCTCGCTGACGGCCGTGAACATCACGTGGTCCCAGCTCGAGGCGGGGCGCGACCGGTTGCGTGAAGCGGGCGCTCGTGGCGTCTGCGCGGACGCCTGCGACCTGCCGTTCGCCGACGGCTCCTTCGACGGCGTGATCAGCGTGGAGGCTGCCTTCCATTTCCCGTCGCGCGAGCGGTTCTTCCGCGAGGCCTTCCGCGTGCTGCGTCCCGGTGGTGTCATCACGATGTCGGACCTCCCCACCGTGCGCCGGCCGCAGGGTCCCCGGGAGGCGCTCGCCGCCGTGGCGATGCTCCGGGGCTGGGGGCTCCGATCCGATGCGGCCGCCTCGACCGGAGCGCTCGTCGCGACGGCGGCCGGCGCGGGGTTCATCGACATCCGGTCGGAGCTCGTCGGGGACCGCGTGGTGGCGCCGGCGTTGCGCTTCGTGCGTGACCGACTGGACGGGGCCCGCGACGACGGGCCGAGGACCCTCGGGCTCGCGGCCCGCGCGATGCTGTCCCAGGCCGAGGTCCTGTGGGAGCGGGGCCTCCTCGACTACCTGTTGCTCGAGGCCCAGAAACCCGACCGGCAGCCCGAGAGAACGCCCTAGCCGAGCTCCCGCCGGAGCGCTTGCAGGGGGAGCTGGCCGAGCGCGAGCAGTCGGTCGTGGAAGGCCTTCAGGTCGAAGGCGTCTCCTTCCTTTTCCTGGGTGCGGCGCCGGGCCTCCTCGATCTCGACCATGCCCACCATGTACGCGAGGGCCTGTGCCGGCAGGGCGATGTAGCGATCCACCTCGATCTCCGACTCGCCGCGTGGGGAGCCACCGGCCACGAGCTTCTCGATCGCGTCCTGCCTCGACCAGCCGAACGCGTGCAGACCGGTGTCGGTGATCAGCCGCGCGGCGCGGTGGGCCTGCGCGGCCAGCATCCCGAGCCGCTCCCAGTCGTCGACGTAGAGGTCCATCTCGTCGGCGAGGCGCTCGCTGTAGAGCCCCCATCCCTCGGCGAACGACGCCCCCGCGAGCAGGCCGCCGAAGCGGCGGAGCGCAGGGCGTTCGTCGAACTCCATCTCGAGGGCGATCTGGAAGTGATGCCCCGGGTTGGCTTCGTGGTAGGTGACGGAGGCGATCTGGTGGAGCGCCTTGCCGGCCAGGTCGTGGGTGTTGATGTAGTACGTGCCGGGCCGTTCGCCGTCGGCGGTGGGAGGCATGTAGAACGCGAGCGCCATGTCGGCCGCCCGATAGGCCTCGATCTCCTTCACGCGGCAGTTCGCCTTCGGGAGCCTGCCGAACCACGTCGGCGCGATCTCCCAGCTGCGCTGCACCTGGCCTTCCACGAGCTCGATAAGCGCCTCCGCGGAATCGGGCGTGTCCTCCCCGGACGCCGTGCGCTCCGCGATCGCCTCATCCGGGCTCGCGTACCCCAGCCGCGAGGCGATCTCGAGCCGCTCCGCCTGGATCGCTTCCCACCGCTCGTTCCCCAGGTCGTGGACCTCCTGGGGATCGAGGGGAAGGGTGGTCCACGACCGGATCTCCGACGCGTAGATCGCGTCTCCGTCGGGGAGGGCCGTCACGGCGTTGCGCTCGGCCGCGTTCGGGAGGTACTCCCGGCGCACGGCGAGGTAGGTCGCGACCGCGGGCGCGACCACGTCGCCCCAGACGCCGGCGATCCGATCCCGAGCGGCGGCGTCGTCCTCGGCGATCGCAGCGAGCGGCGGCGAGTCCTCGGCAGGGGACCCCACGATCCGCTCGATCTGGGCGACGGCCCGCTCCACGACGATGCGCGGCGACACGACGCCCGTGGCGACGCCCTCGAGCGCGATCTCCGCGCACGTCTCCAGGTACCCGGGCAGCGCCCGGAGCCGCTGCTCGTAGCGGTCGAGGTGCTCGGGGGTGTCGGTCCGCTGGATCGAAGCGATATCCCCGAGGAGCACGCCGGGGCCAACGAAGTGGTTCACGACGTAGAGCCGGTCCGTCCGATGCTCCACCGCGGCGAGGGCCTGCGTGGCGATCGCTTCGAGCACGTCCATCGTCGTCCGGAGGGTGACGTCGAGCGATCCCCGGTCGATCGTGGCGAGCTCCTCGAGGGCGGCGCGGTTGTGGGTCTCCGACGCGGCACGACCCTGCTCGCCGATGTCCGGGAGCCGGTCGTCGTACCGCTCGTCGCCGATCGCCGTCGCGAACGTCGGCTCCCGCTCGAGCAGCTCTTCCCAGACCCGGTCGGCGAGTGCGCGGGCGCGCTCGGTGTCGTTCACGTCGTCCTCAGCCTCTCGGTCGGGTCACAGGAGGCCAAGCGTACTCGCGCCGTCGACCTGCAGAGCCGCGCCGGAGATGAACCCGGCCGGCTCCGAACAGAGGAACGCGACGACGCGCCCGAAGTCGGCCGGCTCCCCGAGCCGCCCCGCCAGGCCGGCCTCCACGACCCGTTGCGTGCGGTGGAGGCCTGGACAGGCGAGGTTCAGCGTGATGCCGTCCTCGACGAGCTCCTGCGCGGCCGTCTTCGCCCACCCCCAGAGCCCGGCGCGCGCGGTGTTCGACGTCGCGAGGTCGGGGATGGGCTGCTTCACTGCGCTGGACGTGATGAGGCAGATGCGACCCCAGCCCGCCGAGCGTAGGTGCGGGAGTGCGGCACGCACGAGGCGGACCGACGTGAGGAGGTTCGCCTCGAGCGCGGCCTGGAGCGTGGCGTCGTCGAGGTCGACGGCCCGCCCCTTCGGCGGGCCACCGGCGTTGGCGACGAGGACGTGGAGCCCGCCGAACCGTTCCACGGTGGCCTCGACGAGTCGAGCCGGTGCGTCGGGATCGGTCACGTCGTCCGGGAGCGCGAGGACGTCGGAACCGAGCTCCGCCGCCGTCGCGCGGATGCGCTCCGAGTCACGGGAGTTGATCGCGACCATCGCACCCTCCGCGGCGAGGGCAGCCGCGGACGCCCGGCCGAGGCCCTCCGAGGCCGCGGTAACCAGCGCGACCTTCCCTTCGAGCCCGAGATCCATTGCGTCCGATGCTACGCTCCGCGCGGTGTCATCGGGATCCCCCGGCCCGACGTTCGTTCTCCTCCTCGTGCTCTCGGTAGCGACGGGGGCCTGTACGCCGCGGTTGCTCGACGCCGACCAGCTCGAGCGCCGGCTGTCGCGGGAGATCTCGGAGCGGCTCCACGTCGCGAACGTCGCCGTCGAGTGCCCCGACGACGCCGAGGCGGAACAGGGGGCGACGCTGGGATGCGTCGCCCGAGCGCCGGGGGAAACGCAGGGGCTCCGGATCCGGGTGACGCAGCTCGACGGGGACGGCAACGTGGTCTGGGAGATCGCGGGCCCCGCCGAGTAAGGTTGCCCGATGCTGCTCGAGGGCAAGAAGCTCCTCATCACCGGAGTGCTGACGCCCCGATCGATCGCGTTCTCGGCGGCCCAGGTCGCGCAGGAGCAAGGCGCCGAGATCGTCCTCACGAACTTCGGACGAACGGTGAGTCTCACCGAGAAGTCCGCGAAGCGCCTCCCCGATCCGCCCGACGTCCTCGAGATGGACGTGAACGAGCTGGAGCAGATCGACGCCGTGCGTGAGGAGCTCGGCCGGCGCTGGGGACGGCTCGACGGGTTCCTGCACGCGATCGCGTTCGCGCCACAGGACGCCCTCGGCGGCAACTTCCTCCACACGCCGTGGGAGAGCGTCGCGACCGCGTTCAAGACGAGCGCGTTCTCGCTCAGCTCGCTCGCTGTCGGCATGCTGCCGCTGATGGAGTCCCGCGGTGGCGGGATCGTGTCGCTGGACTTCGACGCGCGGGTCGCCTGGCCGGTCTACGACTGGATGGGCGTCGCGAAGGCAGGGCTCGAGTCGGTGACGCGCTACCTGGCGCGGGACCTCGGCCCGAAGGGGATCCGGGTGAACACGGTGTCAGCGGGCCCGATGAAGACGATGGCCGGCAAGGGCATCCCCGGCTTCGACCGGATCGCGGGGAGCTGGGCGGATCGGGCGCCGCTCGGTTGGGACACGTCGGACGGTCGTCCGGTCGCCGGCGCGATCGCGTTCCTGCTGTCGGATCTCGCCGCCGGCATCACGGGCGAGCTGCTCCACGTCGACGGCGGGTTCCACGCGATGGGGACGGATCCCGCCTTACCCGGGACCCGCGACTGACGCTCGCCGCCGCCTACGCTGCATCGAGCGCCTCGACGAACGCGCGCACGTCCTCCAGCCCGAGCGTGGGGTTCCCGGTGTGGGTCGTCACGAGGACGCCTACGAGCTCGCCCTGGAACACGCAGAGCACGACCTTGGCGGCTGGGTCCGCCTGGGATGAGGAAGCCCGGGCCGCCGCCGCTCATGCACGCGAACGAGTAGCCGCCCGACTGGGCGGACCGCAACGACCCCTGGTCGACCTCGCCGCCCGTGGCTTCCGCGCCACCCGCCGCACCCTGCACGATCGCTTCGGCATCGAGCCCCGCGGGTAGCTCTCGTAGAGGGCGGCGAACAGCTGTGGCTCGTCGCCGGTCCCGTAGACGGCACCGCGGATCTCGACGTCTCCGATCTCGATGTCCTCGATCGCGCGCTCCGCTCGTTCCGCGTCCTCGTTGTGCGTCGCTCGTACCCCAGCGCCGAGTCGGGCAAGCCGTCGGATCCGCCTCGCATGACGAAGATGACCAGAGCGGCGGCGAGCAGGAGGACGGCGACGACGAGGACCGGACCCCGTCCGAGCGGGGCCGGCTCGGGACCGGACCTCCCGCGGGCATCGACCAGTCGGGCCTCGGCGGCGGTTCCATCACCGGAGGGTGGCCGTGTCCGTTCGGGATGCAACCACTTCGTATGCTTCGGTCGTGCGGGAGATGACGACCGAGCGGCGGCTGACCAGCTTCAGCCACGGCGCCGGTTGCGGGTGCAAGCTCGGCCCCGACGATCTGCGGACCGTCCTCGGCGGCGTGACGTTGCCACGGGCGTCCGCGGACCTCCTGGTGGCCGCGGACACCGGGGACGACGCCGCCGTCTATCGCCTCCCGTCGGGGGAGGGGTTGATCGCGACCCTCGACTTCTTCACCCCGATCGTCGACGACCCGTACGACTGGGGGCGCATCGCCGCGACGAACGCGCTCTCGGACGTCTACGCGATGGGGGGTCGTCCGCTCCTCGCCCTGAACATCGTGAACTGGCCCGTGGACGACCTCCCCCTCGAGATGCTGGCGCGTGTCCTACAGGGCGGTGTGGACGTCGCCGCGGGAGAAGGGGTCGCCGTCGCCGGCGGCCACTCGATCACCGATCCCGAGCCGAAGTACGGCATGGTCGCGATCGGGCTCGTGCCATCCGACGAGGTCGTGCGGAACTCGACCGCGCCCGCGGGGGCGGCCCTGTACCTCACGAAACCGCTCGGCCTCGGGATCGTGTCCACCGCGATCAAGCGGGGGATCGCCGACGACGATCTGGTCGACGCCGCTGTCGATCTGATGACGATGACGAACCGAGCGGCCAGTGAAGCGATGCGATACGCCGACGCGGAAGCGGCGACCGACGTCACCGGCTTCGGCCTCCTCGGTCACCTCCATCGCATGCTCCTCGCGTCCGGAACGGCGGCCGAGCTCGAGGCCGGCGCGATCCCCGTGCTCGACCCTCGGATCCTCGACCTCGCACGGAGCGACGTCGTCCCCGGCGGAACGAAGCGGAACCTCGCGTCTGTCCGGCCGCACACGGACTTCGCCGACCTCCCCGAACCGGAGCGCCTGATCCTTGCCGACGCCCAGACCTCCGGCGGCCTGCTGATCGCCGCGAAGCATCGGCCGTCGGTCGAGGCGGCCTTCCGCGAGCACGACGTCGCGGTCGCGAGGATCGGCGAGGTGGTCGCGGGCGAGCCGGGCCGGATCTCCGTCGCGGGCTCCCTCGGACCGTAAGGAACCCATCCGACGGATCGCCCGTTAGGGTGCCCGAGGAGGCGACGTGGACGGGCCCAGGCAGCCACCGAAGGATCGGCCGAAGACCCGGCCGAAGGATCGGAACGAAGACGATCCCGGGCTCCCGATCGAGTTCGGGCCGGTGTCGAACGCCGAGTACGACCCTGAGCCCGTCCTGCCTACGGTCCTGCGGGAGACGGTCCGCCGAGCTCGCGACGACGCCGAACGCAACGCGCGCCGTCTGGGGATGAGCCGCCGGGAGTTCCTCCTGTCGGCCTGCGGTGCGGCCACCACGTTCCTCGCCCTCAACGCGTGCAGCCGCGAGGAGCACCGCGCGAACCCATCGTCGTCCACGAGCGAGCCCGGCGGCTCCTACGAGATCCCGCCGAGCGCCTCGG
>CBHFMJ010000061.1:0-9857 GCA_965994715.1 uncultured bacterium
ACCGCGCCCAGAGGGCGAGGAACGCGTCCTGCATGATCTCCTCTGCCTCCGACGAGTTCCCCGTCACCGTGCAGAGACGTCGGAAGAGGGTGGGGGCCTCGTCGTTGAAGAAGGCCTCGAAGCTCGATGACTCGGCCACGGCTGGCGTCTCCCCCACCGAAGATTCAGTCACGAGTCGGAGCGGTTCGTCCATCCCGCAGATGAACCCCCGGCGGACGATCAGCGTTGTCGGCGGGTCGTGCTCAGTTCAGGAGCTCGTGGCCACGGATCTCTGCCCAATGCGCCAGCACGCCCTGGTAGATCTCGGCCGACCGGGGGAACTCGTGCCGCGCCAGCGCCTCCAGCGCGAGGCCCAGATCGCGCACGCTGCGATCGTCGTCGAGCTCATCCCACGTGAGGAAGTCGCAGAGCCCCCCGTAGTCGAGCTCCACGAGCGATCGGACGTCGAACAGCGCGATCCACTCGTGGAGGTCCATCAGGAGGTCGCCGATCGGTCCCAGGTCCGACCTTCGCAGGAGCGGGATCGTCTGGCCCGCTCGACGGAGCGCCTTGCGGGCGGTGGTTCGATACCGGAGCCGCAGCTGCCCGTGCTCGTCTTCCCCCAGCCACCGCTCCTCGTCCGCGAAGAGCGCGAACCAACGGATCGGCACGTGCCACGGGCTCTGGTGACAGAAGGCGACCGCGAGCGGGTCGCGCCGGCGGAGCCGCCGCAGCTCGCGGGCAACGCGCTTCGCGTCCTTCTTCGAAAGGAATCGCTCGGAGAGCTCGATCGGACGGGTCTCGCGGAACGCGAGGCCCGCGGCCAGCACGCGCATCCGCATCCGCCAGGGGCTCACATAGGTCCTGCCGTCCACGACCCGGACCTCCGCGTGATCACCGTCGGCGGGCGCGATCAGCCCCAGTCCCCCCTCCGCGTGGTCGCGGTAACGGCGCGGGCTCCCGGGCAGCCACCGGTTCGACACGAGGTACCGCTCCCACCGCAGCTGCTCCTCCCCCTCGAACGCGTCGAGGGGCTGGAACACACGCAGGTAGGCGCTGGGGACCATCTCCGGGAGTCTAGCGACGGAGGGCATCTCCTATGCTCTCGGCGTCCTCGACCCAGGAGCTGAGGTGGGATCGCCGCGGTACCGTTGCGCGCCATGAAGGTCGTCTCCCTGCTCCCGTCGGCAACCGAGATCGTGTTCGCCCTGGGCCTCGGAGATTCCCTCGTCGGTGTCACCGACGAATGCGACTTCCCGCCGGAAGCGGTGACGAAACCGGTGGTATCCCGGAGCGCGCTCCCCCAGGGGCGCCCGCTGTCCGCCCGCGAGATCGATCAGGCGGTGCGCGGCAGGCTGGACGCGGAGGAGCCCCTCTACGTCCTGGACACCGACCTCCTCCGTCGCGAGCAGCCCGATGTGGTCCTCACCCAGGACCTGTGCCGGGTCTGCGCCGTCCCCTCCGGGCAGGTCCAACAGGCGCTGGAGAAGCTCGGGCTTCCCGACGCCAAGGTGCTCTCCCTGGACCCGAACACCCTCGAAGACGTGATCGCGCAGATCGATGTGGTCGGGAAGCTCCTCGAACGGCCGGAGGAGGCCGCCAAGCTCACCGACTCCCTCCGGATGCGGGTGGCGAAGGTGAAGGAGGTCGCCACGCGCCTCCCGATGCTGAACGTGTTCTGCCTCGAATGGTCGGATCCTCCGTTCGCCGCCGGTCATTGGGTGCCGGAGATGGTGGAGGCCGCTGCCGGCGTCAACCTGCTGTCCGAGAAGGGCGGCCCTTCGCAGGTCGTCACCCACCGTCAGATCCGGGACGCGAACCCCGAAGCGATCATCTTCATGCCCTGCGGCTACTACCTCGAAGAGGCGGAGGAGGAGGCCGCCGCGATCGTCGCGCACCCGGAGCTCCGGGAGACGTCGGCCGTCCGCAACGGCAACGTCTTCGCAGTGGACGCGACGTCGTACTTCTCACGACCCGGGCCTCGGATCGTCGACGGGCTCGAGATCCTGGCGTGGGCGCTGCACTCAGACGCCTACCCGGTCCCGCCGGCGGGCTGCATCTCGCGGGTCAGCTGAGCCGGCTGTACGGCGTGACGCGCTATCCTCGCGCGATGGCTACCAGGAACCTCGTCACCCCCCACGACCTCGGCAGGCGCGTGTCCTTCCAGTTCGAGCTCCCGAACGGCTACGTCGGCGAGGCGGTGGGCGTGCTGGAGCGATGGGACGAGGACGCCGAGACCTACTTCGTGCGGAAGAAGGACGGGACGGAGGTGCGGGTGCCGGCGCGGGGTATCCGCTACGGCAAGATCGTGGAGTGAGCCCGCGGGCTACGACGCCTTGGCGAGCCCGCCGAGGACGACGATGAGCTCCTCGACGTCGAACGGCTTCGGGACGAACGCGTCGGCGCCGAGGGCGGTGGCCTTCGCCTTGTCGTCCGGGCCGGTGAGCGCACTGACGATCACGATCCGCGGGCGTTGCTCCTCCGGGAGCTTGGTCAACTCGCGCAGAACCGCCCACCCGTCCATCTCGGGCATCATCAGATCGAGCACCATCAACATCGGGTGGTGCTTCCGCAGCTCCTCCATCGCTTCCAGACCGTTGCTGGCCGTGTAGGTCTTGTAGCCCTCGTGCTCGAGGCTGAACCGGAGGACCCATGCCACCTGCGGCTCGTCGTCGACGACGAGCACGCTGTCGTGATCTCCCTCGATCTGGTGCTTCTGCACGTTCATCTCACCCATCCCAACGGCCTCCGACGACCGGACCTGCATACGTCCATCGGGTCGTTTCGCACTGGGCCGCTTGGCCTCCACCATCCGACCGATGCTCTCAGCACGGGTGACGAGCGCCTAGTCATCACGAGGCAGCGGGCGGAAGCGTCATCCCATCGTCATATAAGGTGTACGCCGGAGCCGGCCGCCACCTCGCCGATCCTGAAGGCGCGATGCGTGCTGCGGGCCAGCACGTCATCGGCCGAGGTCGGTTCGACGACCAACAGCATGCCGACCCCCATGTTGAACGTCGCGAACAGATCGTCCTCGGAAGCGCCCGAGGTCTCGCGCACGAGGCCGAAGATCGGATGCTCCGGCCAGCTCCCCCGACGGATCGCGGCTCCCAGGCCCTCCGGCAACGCTCGGGGCAGGTTCTCGAGGATCCCGCCTCCGGTGACGTGGGCCGCGGCATGCACGAGACCGTCCCGCGCGAGGGCGACGACTTCGGGCGCGTAGATCGCGCACGGCTCGAGCAGCTCGTCCGCGAGGGAACGATCGAGCCCCGGTGGCATGCCCTCGAGATCGAAGGCCGGCAGGAGCGCCGAACGGACCATCGAGTAGCCGTTCGCGTGGAGGCCGGTGGAGGCGAGGCCGATCACGACGTCTCCCTCCGCGACGCGGTGCGGTCCCAGGAGCGACGCCTCCTCGACCATGCCGACGCAGAAGCCCGCGAGATCGAACGCATCCTCGGCCATCACCCCGGGGTGCTCGGCCGTCTCGCCGCCGAGGAGGGCACACCCCGCCCGCCGGCACCCTGCGACCACTCCTTCGACCAACGAAGCGACCCGCGTGGGGTCGACCCGGCCGACCGCGAGGTAGTCGAGGAAGAAGAGCGGCTCGGCACCGGTGCACACGACGTCGTCGGCGCACATCGCCACGAGGTCGATCCCCACCGTGTCGAGCCGACCGGTCAACCGGGCGATCTCGAGCTTCGTCCCCACGCCGTCGGTCGCCGCCGCGAGCAGCCGGTGCTCGTCGATCCGGTACAGACCGGCGAACCCTCCGACCTGGTCGGCGACCTCGGCGGTCCTCGTGGCCGACGCGAGGTCGGCGATCAAGGCCACCGCCTTCGCCGCGGCCTCGGTGTCGACCCCGGCGTCGCGGTACGCGCCGCTCACGCCGTGGGGAGCTGGAGCTGATCCTCCAGCAGGAACTTGCCGGCGTGCTCCGGAACGGGGATCGGGTACTCGCCGTCGAAGCACGCCCGGCAGAAGTCCTCGGCCGGCTCGCCGGTCGACTCGACGAGCCCTCCGAGCGAGATGTAGCCGAGGGAATCGGCTCCCACGTACGTGCGGATCTCCTCGACGGTCAGGTCCGCGGCCACCAGCTCGGTCCGCGTGCTCATGTCGATCCCGTAGAAGCAGGGCCAGCGGATCGGCGGGGACGTGATCCGGACATGGACCTCGGAGGCGCCCGCCTCCCGGAGCATCGCGACGATCTGGCGGGTAGTGGTTCCACGGACGATCGAATCGTCCACCACGATCAGCCGCTTCCCGCGGATCGTCTCGGGGAGCGGATTCAGCTTCAGCTTCACGCCTCGCTCCCGCAGCGACTGCGACGGCTGGATGAACGTCCGCCCCACGTACTGGTTCTTGTGCAGCCCGTCGCCGTAGGGGATCCCCGACACCTCCGAGTAGCCCTGCGCGGCCGAGTGCCCGGTGTTCGGCACGGCGATCACGAGGTCGGCCTCCACCGGATGCTCGACCGCGAGGAGACGGCCCATCTCGCGGCGCACCTCGTGGACCGAGACCCCCTTCATCCGGGAATCGGCGCGGGACAGGTAGACGAACTCGAAGATGCAGAGCGCGGCGCGCGGGCTCCGGGCGAACCGGCTCGAGTGCAATCCACGGTCGTCGATCCGCACGAGCTCGCCGGGCTCAACCTCGCGGATGAACGTGGCACCTACGATATCCAGTGCGCACGTCTCGGAGGCGACGACGAACCCCTGCGGCAGCTTCCCGAGCGCGAGCGGCCGCAGGCCGTGGGGATCGCGGGCGGCGAAGACCGACCGCTCGTCCGACATCACGAAGCAGAACGCGCCCTCGAGCTCCGGCAGCACGCGCATCGCGGCTCCCTCGAGGTCGTGGTGAGCCATCTCGGAAGCGAGCATCGTGGCCACGAGGTCCGAATCGGTGGTCGCGGTCGAGGAGTGCCCCAGCCGGGCGACGAGCTCGCCGGTATTCACGAGGTTGCCGTTGTGGCCGAGGGAGAGCGCCCGCACGCCGTCGTTCTTGAAGACCGGCTGGGCGTTGTCCCAGGTGGTGGAACCGGTGGTGGAGTAGCGGGTGTGCCCGACCGCGAGATCGCCCTGCAGCGTGGCGAGGGTGGCCTCGTTGAACACCTGCGCGACTAGCCCGAGATCCTTGTAGACGAGGATGTTATGGCCGTCGGAGACGGCGATGCCGGCGGATTCCTGGCCTCGGTGCTGTTGGGCGAAGAGCCCGAAGTACGTCAGACGAGCGACGTCCTCTCCCGGGGCCCAGACCCCGAACAGACCGCATTCGTCTTTGGGACTCTCCGCTCCCACCTGGAGGGAGTCTACCGAGGGGTGTCACCTCGATCGTGGAGGCTCACGCGAGCGTCGGCGGGAGCGAACCCTCCAGGGTCAGGAGCCGTCGCTTCCGCGACGGGCCGCCGGCGTAGCCGCCGACGTCGCCGCCGGCGCGGAGCACGCGGTGGCATGGCACCACGATCGGGATCGGATTGGAGCCGAGCGCGTTGCCGACGGCGCGCGAGGCGCGCGGGCGACCGATGCGCTCGGCGAGCGTGCCGTAGGTGGTCGTCCTCCCGAACGGGACCTTGGCGGTCGCGGCGAGCACGTCCCTCGCGATCCCCCGCATCAGCCGCCGGTCGAGCTTCAGCTCGAAGCGTGTCCGGTCGCCGGCGAAGTACTCGTCGAGCTGCCGCCGGACCTCGTCGGTGGCCGCGGGGTGCTCGAGGATCCGAGGCGAGAGCTGTCGCGAGAGCCTCGCGAGCAGCTCGTCGCGCTCCTCGTCCTCGAAGGCGACGTAGGCGAGGCCCCGGGGTGTCACCGCGAGGAGCAGCTCCCCCACCGGGCTGTCGATATCGCCGAGTGCGACGTCGAGGAGCCCCCGCTCGTCCGCGGTATCGGCGAGAGCGGCCGCGGCCACCTCCGCCAGACGGTCGGCCTCGCGACCACCCCCCAGTCTCTTCAGATCCTTCTCGTTCATCGGCGTCTGGATCGATCGCTTCATGTCATCAGCTCCCTCAGCTTCTTCACGCCCTGGTACACGTTCGCCCGGGCCGCCTCCTCCGAGATCCCCATCACGTCGGCGACGTCCGCGTAGCTCCGGTCGAGGACGTGCCGGTGGACCACCGCCACCCGCTGCTTCGGCGGCAGGCTCGCCACCGCAGCCCGAAGGTCGCCGTCGAGCTCCGCCCGACCGCCGGGCGGCGCGGCGTGCTCGGGCAGGTCACCGGACGGGATCGCCCGGCGGCTCGCCGCCCGGTGGTGGTCGATCGCCTTCCGCGAGGCGATCCGCAGGATCCACCGGTCCAGCTTCGACGAATCCGTCAGCCGCGGGTACGCCCGGAGTGCGGACACGAACGTCTCCTGGAACGCGTCGTCCGCCTCGTGCGGACCCACGGCGGCCATCAGGAACCGGTAGACGGTTCCCTTGTGCTCTGCGAGGAATTCGCTGAACGGCGGGAGCTCCACTGCCTCAGATGCAACCACACCCTGAACAACGCTCGAGGGGCCGGTCCCGTGAAACCCGGGAGCGGCGGAGTCGGCTCGCGCCGGTCCCCTGCGACGTCGCGCGGATCCGATGACGATCGTGGACAGGGAGAGGGGGCCCGTGCGCCCGACCTTGCTTGGCCGAACGACTGCTCGTCCCGGCGGTGTTGGCTCCGCTCACCCCGAGGGTGTCGCATCGACGACGAGCAACACGCGGCTGCTCCCGATCGACGAGCGGTTCCCGACCGTCTGTGACACGTTGACGGTGGGCGAGAACCAGTACGCATGTCCGCCCGGGAGACCGATGAGGCGGAACGCCGCCGTCGAGCTCGTCCGGACCGTTGACGCCTCGATCGCCCTCTGCGGTGGGGTCACCGACATCCTGTGACCGGATTCCGAGTCCCGCCGGGCCGACATCCCGACGACGAATCGATCGTCGGCAGACGTGCGGTAGTCGAATGCGACCGTGACCACGACGTCGTACGAAGTCCCCGACGGGAACGAGAGGCGGAGAGGTGGGACGACGCCGATCGAGCCCGAATCGAAGTCATATTCGGCCGCCGGACCCGCCCCGTAGGAACGGGTCGCGCGCACGATACCCGAGGTCAGTGGTGTCGACGGTGACGAACCCCCGTGTGATGATCCAGCTGCCGCGGCCGCCCAGACACCTCCACCGAACACCACCGCCGCTGCACACAGAGCCGCTACCGATCGTCGCATCGCTCCGCCTCCCGTCAGTGTCGGATGAGTCTTCGCGTCCGCATCGTTCTCCTCAGCTCGCCGATTGGGCCTCGCCGAGGAGGCGGGGGATCGCCTGTTCCCAGACCTCGGTGAGCTCGGCGATGGTCGCGTCCACCGTCCCGTCGATCACCGCTCTCGGTCCGCCCGTCTCTCCGAGGCGCCGGAACGGCACGCCGCGGGTCGCGGCGAGCCCGCGGAGCGAACCCTCCCGCTCCGGCGCCACGGACACCACGACCCGCGACGCGGACTCGCCGAACAGCAGCACGTGCGGGGGCATGTCGCCGTCGAGGGTGACGGCGAACCCGTGCCCGCCGAGGATCGAGGACTCGGCGAGCGCGACGGCGATCCCCCCGTCCGAGCAATCGTGCGCAGAGGCGAGGAGGTCGCCCGTGGCAGCCTCCTGCAGCAGGTCCTGGAGTCGGCGCTCGGCCTGGAGGTCGAGGGCCGGCGGCGCCCCCGCAACCACCCCGAGCACGGTCTCCGCGAACTCCGACCCTCCGAGCTCCGCGAAGGACTCCCCCAGCACGTACACGGCCAGTCCCGGGATCGGGAATCCCGAAGGCACCCGGAGGCGATAGTCCGCGAGCGAACCGAGCACCCCCACCACCGGCGTGGGCCAGATCGCCGAGCCGCTCGACTCGTTGTAGAAGCTGACGTTCCCGCCGGTGACCGGCGTGTCGAGCGCGAGGCATGCGTCCCGCATCCCCCGGACTGCCTCGGAGAACTGCCACATCACCTCGGGTCTCTCCGGGTTGCCGAAGTTGAGGCAGTTCGTGATCCCGAGCGGGCGCGCTCCCGTGACCGCGACGTTCCGGGCGGCCTCGGCGACCGCGTGGGCGCCGCCGAGGTAGGGATCGAGCGATCCGTACCGGCCGTTCCCGTCGACCGAGAGGGCGAGCCCCTTCATCGATCCCGGTACCCGTACGACTGCGGCGTCCGATCCCGGCCCAGCGACGGTCTGCCCCTGCACCATCCGGTCGTACTGCTCGAACACCCATCGCTTCGACGCGACGTTGGGAGCGGCGAGGAGCGTGCGGAGCGCGTCATCGAGATCGCCTTCGAACGAGGCGAACGTGGGATCGTCGCCGTTCGGACGGATCGGCCGCATGAGCCGCTCGTACATGGGCGCCTTCTCCGTGAGCGAGAGAGCAGGCACCTTGGCGGCCTGCTCGCCCTCGATCCGAACGTCCAGATCCCCGCCCGGCTCCAGCGTCGCCACGACGGCGGTCGCCAGGCCCCACTTGGCGCAGACCGCCAGGACCTGCTCCAACTTCGACGGATGCACGATCGCGAGCATCCGCTCCTGCGACTCCGACGTCAGGATCTCGAACGCCTCCATGCCCCCTTCCCGGAGCGGCACGCGATCGAGGTCGAGCCGCGCGCCCAGTCCCGCCCGGGCTGCGGACTCGCTGACAGCGCAGGTGAGTCCGGCGCCACCCAGGTCCTGGAGCCCCTCCAACAGGTCGTCCTCGATCAGCGCGAGCGAGGCCTCGATCAGGAGCTTCTCCGCGAACGGGTCGCCGATCTGCACGGAGGGGCGCGATCCCTCGCTCCCCTCCTCGATCGTGGCCGACGCGAGCACCGAGACGCCGCCGATCCCGTCGCGTCCGGTCGTCGCCCCGTACAGGACCATGTGCGAGCCTGGGCTCGGCGTGTGCGTCGCGGCGGTCATCAGCCGGTCGGCCCTCGTGATGCCGACGCATAGCACGTTCACGGTCGGGTTCGCCGAGTGCGGCGGAGCGAATCGGACCTCGCCGCCCACGGTCGGCACCCCGATGCAGTTGCCGTAGCCGCCGATCCCGGCGACCACCCCTTCGAGCAGCCACCGGTTCCGCTCCTCGTCGAGCGGGCCGAACATCAGCGGATCCAGCAACGCGACCGGGCGGGCGCCCATCGAGACGATGTCGCGGACGATCCCGCCCACGCCGGTCGCGGCACCCTGGTACGGCTCGATCGCGCTCGGATGCGAGTGGGATTCCATCTTGAAGACGGCGGCGAACCCGTCCCCCACGTCGACGGCACCGGCGTCCTGTCCCGGGCCGACGAGCACGGCGGGTCCCTCTGTCGGCAGCGTGCGGAGATGGACCTTCGAGGACTTGTAGGAGCAGTGTTCGGACCACATCGCCGCGTACATCGCGAGCTCGGTTCGGTTGGGATCGCGATCCAGCGTGTCGCGGATCATCGCGAGCTCGTCGTCCTGCAAGCCGAGCTGCCGGTGCAGAGGCTCGGAGCTCACCGCGCCGGAGCCATCACGTGGGTGAACAGCGACGCGAACAGCGCCTGGCCACCGGTCGGCCCGACGTCCGGGTCGACGGCGTGCTCAGGGTGGGGCATCAGGCCGACCACGTTCCCGGTCTGGTTCCGGATGCCGGCGATCCCGCGGAGCGCCCCGTTCGGATTGTGGTCGTCGGACGTCTCGCCGTCGGGCCCGCAGTAGCGGAACACGACCCGACCGTCGGCCTCCAGCTCATCGAGGACATCGTCGGCAGCGACGAACTGACCCTCGCCGTGCTTGATCGGGATCTCGAGGACCTCGCCGGGCGACACGTCCGCCGTGATCGGGGTGAGCGTCGTCTCGACGCGCAGATGGACGACGCGGCACACGAACCGGAGCGATCGGTTGCGGATCAGCGCGCCGGGGAGCAGCCCGGACTCGCACAGGATCTGGAAGCC
>CBHFMJ010000062.1:0-9795 GCA_965994715.1 uncultured bacterium
GGATCGTCGCGCGCCCCGTCGGCGGCGCCGATCGGATCGTGGTCGTGGCCGAGGCTCTCTAGCGATGACCCGGGGCGCGCTGAAGCGCGCGAAACGGCAGATCCGGCGGGCCGTGCTCGAGGAGCGCGACGCCCTCGCGCCGGACGTGCGCGCCGAAGGGGGGGAGCGGATCGCCCGGCGCGTCGTGGAGCTTCCCGAGGTCCGCGACGTTCGAGCGGTGATGCTGTTCTCGTCGTTCGGATCCGAGGTTCCGACGGCGCCGTTGATCGAACGGCTCCGCCAGCGAGGGATCGTCGTGGCGCTTCCGCGGATCGAGGCGGGGGAGCTCGTACCGGTCGCGTACACGCCCGGCGATCCCGTGCGCACGGCGTCCTTCGGCGCCCTCGAGCCGATCGGTCCGAACGGTCTCGAGCCGGCATCGCTCGACGTGGTGGGGGTTCCCGGCGTCGCGTTCGATCGGTTCGGGGGCCGGGTCGGGTACGGGGGCGGCTACTACGACCGGTTCCTCCGAGGCCTCCCCGCGTTCCGGGTCGGCATCGCGTTCGGCCTGCAGGTGGTCGAGGGCCCGCTCCCGGCCGGGAGGTTCGATCTCTCCGTCCAGGCCATCGTGACGGAGGAGGAGACGATTCGACCGGACTTGAACAGCCGTTCAATCTCGTGATAAGAGGGGCGCATGGATGAGACGAGCAGGAAGACGGCGTTCCACGAGATCATGGCGAAGACGGCAGCCGGGTTCATGGAAGAGGCCGGCTGGTTCTGGGTGACGGGCTTCGGCGACCCGGAAGCCGAATACGAAGCCGTTCGGAACGGGGTGGGCGTCTGGGACGTCTCCCCGCTCAACAAGTGGGACTTCCGAGGTCCCGACGCCGTCGAGGCCGCGCAGCGGGTCCACTCCAACGACATCATGGGGATGCAGACCGGACAGGTGCGCTACGGGGCGTTCCTGGACGAGGCCGGCCTGCTGGTCGACGACGGCACGGTGTTCAAGCACGCGGACGACCATCTCTGGGTCTGCACGAACGGGTTGGACCACGAGGCGTACTTCGCCGATGCCACGAAGGGGCTCGACGTCGCCGTCGACTACATCGCCCCCGACCTGCCACACCTCCAGGTCCAGGGTCCCCGCTCGCGGGACGCCCTGCAGCCGATCACGGACGCGGACCTGGGGAGCATCGGGTACTTCCGGTTCCTGCCAGATCTCGTGGCCGTCGGCGGCGTCCCCGTCTGGCTCTCGCGCACCGGCTTCTCGGGTGAGCTCGGCTACGAGCTGTTCACGAAGCCCGAGCATGCCGAGGACCTGTGGACGGCGATCGAGGGCATCGGCGCGACCCCCTACGGGGTGGACGTCGTCGAACCGATCCGGATCGAGGCCGGGATGATCGTGACCGATTATGACTACGAGGCCCATCAGCGGACGCCGTACGACCTCGGGTTGGACCGGCTCGTCGCCCTGGACGGCGAGGGTTCCTTCATGGGGAAGGAGGCGCTGCGGGAGGTCGCGGGAGCGCCACCGAACCGGTTCAAGACGCTCCGGCTCGAGGGGCAGGAGCTCCCCGAGTACGGTGCGACCGTCACGAAGGACGGTGCGGAGGTCGGCGTGCTGACCTCGCCGGCGAGCAGTCCCACGTTCGGTCCGATCGGTCTCGCGATCCTCCGGTCCAACGTCGCGGCGGACGGGACGGCGGTCGACGTCGCACTCGGTGACGGCACGATCGGCGCGACGGTCGACGTGCTCGCTGTCGTCGATCCCGAGAAGCGCCGGCCCAGGGGCTGATCCCCGCCGCTCCCGTAGGCTCGCCGGCATGGATGCGATCGTCGGCGTGGTGCCGAATTTCAGCGAGGGACGGCGGGGCGACGTGATCGATGCGATCGTCGACGCGCTCGACGTGGACGGCGCACGCGTCGTGTTCGCCGAGGCCGACGCGGATCATCATCGCCTCGACACGACCGTCCTCGGGTCGGCCGAGGGCGTCGCGCGGGCCGCCGTCTCGGGAGCCGCCGTGGCGATCGATCGGATCGACCTGTTCGAACACCACGGCGGCCACCCACGGATGGGCGCCGTCGACGTCGTGCCGTTCATGCCCGTTCGCGGGGTCGAGATGGAGGAATGCGTCGATCTCGCTCGCTCGGTCGGGCGGGAGCTGGCCGAGTCGTTCTCCCTCCCCGTGTACCTCTACGGCGAGGCCGCGGTCGTGCCCCATCGCCGCTCGCTCGCCGATGTGCGGAAGGGCGAGTTCGAGGGGCTCCGCGCGGCCGTGGCGGCGGGCGATCGGCTGCCCGACTACGGTCCGCACGAGCTCGGGCGCGCGGGCGCGACAGCCGTGGGGGCACGGAAACCGTTGGTCGCGTTCAACACCTACCTAGATGGCACTGATGAGGGGGCGGCGAAGGAGATCGCCCGCGAGGTCCGCGAGTCCGGAGGCGGCCTCCCCGCGGTTCGGGCGATCGGCTTCGCGGTGCCGGAACGAGGGTGCGTCACCGTGTCCATGAACCTCGTGGACTTCGAGGTGACGGGCGTCGGGGCGGCGTTCGATGCCGTCGTGGGTGCGGCGGCTGCGCGCGGCCTGGAGGTGCTGGATTCCGAGATCGTCGGACTCACGCCGGTGGCGGCCCTGCCGGAGGGGACGTCGGAACACGTACGGCTCGCCGGCTTCTCGGAGGAGACGCAGATCCTGGAACGGCTCGTCGAAACCGGCTGAGGGCCGGTCTCGTGGGAAGAGAGGAGACCTATGGGCACGCGCGACGACGCGATCGGATCGTGGCTGGACGAGCTCGGCTCGGCATCGCCGACCCCCGGAGGCGGTGCCGCCGCCGGGGTCGCCGCCGCGATGGGGGCGGCCCTGATCGCGATGGTGGGACATCTCACCGTCGGCAAGGAGGGGTTCGAGGATCTGGACGCGCGCATGCGCACCCTGGTGGAGACGGCCGGGGATGAGGGGAAGGCCTTCCTGGCGCTCGCCGACGAGGACGCCGCCGCGTTCGAGTCGGTGATAGCGGCCTTCCGACTCCCCAAGGGGACGGATGAGGAGAAGGCCTCGCGGACGATGCGGATCCAGGAGGCGTACGCAGGCGCCGCCGCGGTCCCGCTCCAGCTCGCCACGCGTTGCGTCCGCTTGATGGACCTGGCGGAGGACGCGACCGCGATGGGGAATCCCCATGCGTCCTCCGACGGCTACTCGGCGGGACTCCTCCTGTTCGCGGCCGCCCTCGCCGCGATGGCGAACGTCCGGATCAACGCCGCCGGTCTCAAGGACGAGGCGACCGGTCAAGGGCTCGTCGACGAGTGTGACGCGTTGCGCGCGCGCGCCGACGCCCTCCTCCAGCAGCTCGAGGAAGCATTCCTCCTGCGTCTGTCCGCCTGACGGCTGCGACCCGAGCGCCCACCTGCTGCGTGGCCTAGGCTTCGAGGACGGTGAGGATCGAATCGGTCGTCTTCGATTGCCACGATGCCGCGCCGCTCGCCCGGTTCTGGGCGGATGCGCTGGGATGGTCCGTCGCCCCGTACGACGAGGAGGAGCTCGAACGGCTGGCGTCGAAAGGGATCTACGATCCCGAGGATGACCCGTCCGTGATGGTGCAGCCTCCCGCAGGCACCGATCTGCCCGTCCTGTTCTTCACCGAGGTTCCGGAGGAGAAGGCAGCGAAGAACCGGGTCCACCTGGACCTGGGGGCGGACGAGCCCCTCGAGGGCGAGGTGCAGCGCCTGGAGGAGCTTGGGGCCCACGTTCGGAACTGGGCCGAGGACGACGGGAGCACCTGGTGCGTCATGCTCGATCCCGAGGGCAACGAATTCTGCGTGGTCACCGCGTCCGACGACGACGAGGACGACGAGGACGACTGACGCGGCCTGAGAGATCGTGGCGTGCCGCTGGAGGGCGGGCTCGTCGCCAGACACGCGGATCCTGGGGATGCAGCCACCGGTAGGCGTGCTCGGCCCTCGACGTATCATCCCGACGTGCCCGACGAGCGAGTGTCCGCGATCCTCAAGACCGCGGACGTCGCACGAACGATCGAGTGGTACCGCGAGGAGGGGTTCGATCTCCGCGGGGTCCACCCGGAGACCGGGGACGCCACCTGGTGCGAGCTCTCGCGCGACGGTGTGGTCCTGCAGTTCCTCGGCGGTGAGACGACGTGGCCGGATCCACCGGGCTTCACGGGCACGCTGTACTTCTATCCTCGAAGCCTGGAGGCCCTCGCGAAGGAGATCGAGGGTCGGGTCGAGCCCGCCTGGGGACCCGAGGTCCGCGAGTGGGGATCCCGTGAGCTCGGGCTGCGAGATCCGAACGGGTACTTCCTGACGTTCACCGAAGATGCCTGACCGTTCTCGAGGGAGGAGCCCGGCCCGGAGACCCAGTCGGACGTGGGTCGGGTCCGCTAGAAGAGGCCGACGGTCCGACCATCGGGATCGAGGTCGACCTGCATGAACGCCGGCGTCCGGCCGAGGCCCGGCATCCGTTGCATGTCTCCGCAGAGCACGACGACGAAGCCCGCGCCGGCGCTCGGCACCACGCCGCGGACGGGCAGCCGGTACCCCTTCGGTCGATTCAGGAGCAGGGGGTCGTGGCTGAGCGACAGGTGGGTCTTGGCCATGCAGACGGGTATCGCGCCGAAGCCGAGTTGCTCCATCCGGGCGATGTCCTTCTCGGCCTGGGCCTGGTAGTCGACCCCGTCGGCGCCGTAGATCTTCGTGGCGATCGCCTCGATCTGCTCCTTGAGTGGTGCACCGTCGGGGGTGAGCTGGTGGAACGAGCTCGGTCGCTCGCACGCCGCGACGACGGCCTCCGCGAGCTCGGTGGCGCCGGCGCCTCCCTCCGCGAACGCCCGGTTCACCACCACCGTCTCGGCGCCGGCGCCACCGGCCAGCTCTTGGATCGCCTCGATCTCCTCGTCTGTATCGGTCGGGAAGTTGTTGATCGACACCACGCAGGGGAGGCCGTACTCGCGCACGATGCCGATGTGCGCCGCCAGGTTGTCGATCCCGCGGCGGAGGGCGTCGAGATCCTCGGTCCCGAGATGCGCGAACGGCAGACCGCCGTGGGATTTCGTGGCGCGGACGGTGGTGACGAGGACCCCGGCCGACGGAGCGAAGCCGCCGAAGCGGCACACGATGTCGCAGAACTTCTGGAACCCGAGGTCGGAGGCGAAGCCGGCCTCGGTGACGACGTAATCCGCCAGCTTCAGGGCGATCCGATCCTCGATGATCGAGTTGTTGGCGTGCGCGATGTTCCCGAACGGTCCAGCGTGGATCAGGGTGGGCTGCCCCTCGAGGGTCTGCACCAGGTTCGGCTTGATGGCCTCCTTCATGATCCCGGCCACGCGCAACGCGTCGGCCGTCACCGGCGTCCCGTCGTACGTGGATGCCACCACGATCCGTCCGAGCCTCGTCCGCAGATCGGTGAGATCGCTCGACAGCGCGAGCACCGCCATGATCTCCGAGGCGGCGACGATCACGAACTGGTTCTCGCGCGGGACGCCGTGCGCCTTCCCGCCCAGGCCCACGACCGAATAGCGGAGCTCTCGATCGTTCACGTCGAGCGTTCGCGGCCACGTCACGGAGACGGGGTCGATCCCCAGCGGGTTCCCGTGGTACATCGAGGCGTCGAGAGCGGCGGCCAGGAGGTTGTGCGCCGCCTGCACGGCGTGGAAGTCGCCGTTGAAGTGGAGGTTGATCTCCTCCATCGGGACGACCTGCGCGTAGCCCCCGCCGTTCCCGCCCCCCTTGATCCCGAAGACAGGCCCCATTGAGGGTTCGCGGAGGCAGAGCATCACGTCCTTCCCGATCCGACCCATGCCCTGGGCAAGCGAGATCGACGTCGTGGTCTTGCCCTCGCCCGCCTTGGTCGGGGTGATCGCGGTCGTGATGACGAGCTTGCCGTCCGGCCGGTCGGCGAGGCGATCGAGGATCGAGAGCGAGACCTTCGCCTTCGATCGACCGTACTGCTCGAGCTCGTCCTCGAGGATGCCGGCGTTCGCGGCGACGTCGGTGATCGGTCGAAGGACGGCCTCCTGCGCGATCTCCAGCCCGCTCTTCACGGCCACGCCTCCCGTCGGGTCTCCCAGGGTCGCGTGAGGATACCCCTTCGTCTCCGCGTGGCGCGGTCTCCGGCGCTCGACGTAGGATGCGCCAAGCCGGCCCGGCGAGGGCCGCCCGAAGGGAGGCGCGAGTTGGCCACCGACATCGAGCAGTTCGTGGACGCACCGGGCCGGGACGCCGCGATCAAGGAGGTCCGCCGGGCGATCGACGCCGAAGGCGTGACGTACATGTACTACCAGTTCGTCTCGGTCACCGGCCGCATCATGGGCAAGGGGATCCCCGCCAAGCATTGGGAAACGATCGCTCGGAAGGGTTTCCAGCTCGTCTACGGTTCGACCGCGAACCTGTTCGTCGATCGGCACGGCGACTACATCGGCTATGGGCCCGAGGCTCGGGAGCTGGTGGGGATTCCCGACGTCGACACCTTCTGCATCCTGCCGTGGGATCGGAGGACGGCCCGCGTCTTCTGCACGCTGTTCCGCGGGCGAGAGGAAGAGGTGGATGGCGGCGCGTTCCTCACGTCGGATTGCCGAGGGAACCTGAAGCGGATCCACGACGAGTTCACGGCCGAGACGGGACTGCACCTGCGGGCGGGCACCGAGCCCGAGATGATGTGGCTCAAGACGAACCCGGACGGCACGCCGTCGGTGGATGGCAAGACCAAACCGTACTGCTACCACATCGATCAGTTCTCGGAGCTCCAACCGATCATCCACAAGGTGATGGAGTACGGGGAAGCGATGGGCCTCGACATGATCCAGGGCGATCACGAGGACGCCCCCGGACAGCTCGAGCTGAACTTCATGTTCGACAAGGCAGAGGCCACGGCCGACCGCCTGACGACCTACCGTCAGATCTGCCGTCAGGTCGGGCGGGAGATGAACGCGTTCGCCTGCTTCATGCCCAAACCGTTCATGGGCGTCTCCGCCAACGGTTGCCACCACAACATCTCGCTGTGGCAGGGCGACGAGAACATGTTCATGCCCGACGGCGACGACCCCCGGCTCCCCGGGAAGATCGGTCTGCACGCGATCGGTGGAGTGCTCGAGCATGTCCGGGCGCTCACCTGCATCACCTCACCGACGGTGAACTCCTACCGACGATTCGCCGACGCGGGGTTCTGGGCGCCGATCTTCGCCGACTGGGGGTTCCAGAACCGGACGACTGCGCTGCGGATCTCCGCGCCCGGGCGGTACGAGTACCGGTCCGTGGATTCGGCCGTGAACCCGTACTTGTCCTTCGCGGCGCTCCTGATGGCGATGCAGGACGGACTGGCCCGCAACCTAGACCCGGGCCCTCCTGAGGAGCGGAACATCTACGAGGCGATCGCCCAGGGGAAGGACGTCGCGAGGATCCCGGTGACCCTCGGCGAGGCCCTGGATGCACTCGAAGAGGACGAGATCGTGAAGTCCGCGCTGCCCGGGGACATGTACCGGGTGTTCATGCACTACAAGCGCGACGAGTGGGAGCGATTCATCGGAACGGTCAGCGACTGGGATATCGCCGAGTACCTCGACGTGCTTCCCTGACGAAAGGAGCTCTCTTCTTCACATGTGCGGGATCGCAGGCATCATCCACCGGGACGGCTCCGCGGACGTGGGGACCGAGATGACCCGGATGCTCCAGGCGATGAAGCACCGTGGTCCGGACTCCGCCGGCTACGCGCTGTTCGGACCGCCCTCGGAGCTCGTGGTGATCCGATTCAAACTCGCCGACGCGAACGATCCGCGGGACTTCGACTTCAAGGAGCGGCTGGAACGGCACCGCCAGGAGGTGGAGTCGCGCTTGCACAAGATCGGCGCGTCGGTCGATCGGGTGGAACGCGAGACGGAGTACGCGTACCGGGCCACCGTGCGGTACGACGGCGACATGAAGTCGCTCGCCGACTACCTCGAAGACGTGCCGAGCTGCGAGGTCCTGTCGCTCGGGCACTCCCTGGAGATCGTGAAGGATCTCGGCGACGCGCAGGAGGTCTCCGACCTGTATCACCTCGGCGGGTTCGCAGGGACGCACGCGATCGGCCACGTCCGGATGGCGACCGAATCCGACGTCGACATCTCCGGCGCGCATCCGTACTGGGCGTACCCGTTCACCGATGTCGCCGTCGTCCACAACGGTCAGCTCACGAACTACTTCCAGTGGAAGCGTCGGCTCGAGTCCAGCGGGCATCGGTTCCAGTCCGAGTGCGACTCCGAGATCATCGCGGTCTACCTGGCGGAGAAGATGGCCGAGGGCGACTCGCTGGAGGACGCGATGCACGAGAGCCTGGACGAGCTCGACGGCGTCTTCACCTACATGGCGGTCACCCAGGACGCCCTGGGGGTGGCGAAGGACGAGATGGCCGCGAAGCCGCTGGTCCTGTACGAGTCCGACGGCATGGTGGCGATGGCGTCCGAGGAGATCGCGATCCGAGCGGTGCTCGGCCGGGAGATCGACACGTACGACCCCTACGAGAGGCAGGTGCTCGTGTGGACACGATGAGCGGGGCGCGGCGGACGACCTACGACGCCCGGGGGCTGGCGGAGCCGGTCGCGGAGGTGCCGCACGTCTCGACGATCGAGGACGGCAGGGCCACGTTCGACGCGGCCGATCTCACCACCCGCCAGATCAACCTCGAGCTCCGCTCCCTGATCTACGAGCAGGGGATCCGCGACGTGACCGTGCGGAATCCCGGCGCGAAGCACTCGATCGGCGTCGGCATCCTGCAGCGGTGCCGGATCCGCTACGAGGGATCGCTGGGGTACTTCGGGCTCGGTCTGACCGACGGTCCCGAGATCACGGTCACCGGCCGGGTGGGGTGGTCCGTGTGCGAGAACATGATGTCCGGGGTCGTGGTGATCGAGAAGAACGCCGGATCACTGACGGGAGCGGCGATGCGTGGCGGCGACCTCCTCGTGCACGGGAGCGTCGGTGCCCGGACCGGGATCGATCAGAAAGGCGGCACGATCATCGTGGGCGGCGACGCCGGCATGATGACCGCCTTCATGATGCAGCGCGGTCGCCAGATCATCCTGGGGAACGTCGGGCACGGTCTCGGGGACTCGATGTACGACGGCGTGATCTACGTCGCCGGGACGGTGGCCTCCCTCGGGATCGATTGCATCGAGGGCGAGTGGTCGGACGCGGACACGGAGCTGATCGAGCGCAAGTTCCGGATCCACGGGCTCGGGAGCCCACCCGCGTTCCAGAAGTTCGTGTGCGGCAAGATGCTCTACAACTACGACAACCTCGAGCCGAGCGAGAAGAAGCTCGTCATCTAGGGAAGGGGGGCGCGACCACGATGGCTGAGGTGTCGTCCCGCAAGGACGTCCTGGGGCGGAGCCCGATCTTCACCGAGGAGGTCATCAACGACATCCACGTGAAGGCAGAGCTCGGCCGCTATCGGATGCGCGGGTTCTCGATGTTCAAACCGATGCCCGGCTGGGATCAGCTGATGTTCCTGCCCGGGACCCTGACCCGCTTCGTGATCGAGGGCTATCGCGAGAAGTGCGAGACGAAGACCGTGCTCGGCGCCCGCTTCGCGAAGCACCCGATCGAGCTGGACATCCCGATCTACATCACGGGGATGTCGTTCGGCGCGCTCTCGCTCGAGGCCAAGATGGCCCTCGCGAAAGGCGCCTCGATGGCAGGGACGGCGACCTGCTCGGGAGAGGGCGGGATGATCCCGCCGGAGCGCGACCTCTCCACGAAGTGGTACTACCAGAACATCCAGTCTCGGTACGGGTTCAACCCGCACCATCTGATGCTGGCCGATGCGTGCG
>CBHFMJ010000063.1:0-9784 GCA_965994715.1 uncultured bacterium
GGCCTGCCGGGCCGTTCGGTGGGTCCACCCGGCGGCGGCCGGCGGCCCCCCCCCCCCCCCCGCGCTCGTCGATCGCTTCGAGGGGGTTCGGCTCACCGCGATCTACTCGAGCCCCCTCGAACGCTGCATCGAAACCCTTGAGCCACTCGCGACGGCCCGCCGACTCGAGATGCGCACTTCCGAAGCCCTGATCGAGATGGACGCCGGCAACTGGACGGGCCGCACGCTCCCCTCCCTTCGGCGCACCAAGCTCTGGGGTACGGTGCAGCGCAGCCCTTCTCGCTTTCAGTTCCCTTCCGGCGAGAGCTTCGTGGACGCCGAGGCACGCCTCCTCGACCAGATCGAGCGGATCGTGGCTCGGCACCCCCGCGGCCGTGTCGTCGTCGGAACCCACGGGGATCTCGTCGGGATGCTCGTGTCCCACTACGCGGGCGCTCATCTCGACCAGTTCCAACGAGTCGTCGTGGACCCCGCATCCGTCTCCGTCGTGCACATCGGCGACGGCGTTCCGCGGATCCTGCTGGTGAACGACACGGGAAGCCTGGATCGGTTCACAGCGGCTCCCCCGAAGGCGGCGAACGCCGCCGCTCGGGACGGTCGTGGGAGGAAGCTGCGAGGATAGGTCGATGGACCTGGGACCGGTCGATCGCATCACCGCCGACGCCATCGGCGAGCCGGGAGCCCGCGTCTTCTACATCCAGGCACGAGCGGGCGTCGAGCTCGTCACGGTGATCGTGGAGAAGCAGCAGGTGCAGCTGCTGGCCGCCTCCGTGCTCGAGCTGTTGGAGGACGTGCCCAGCGCCGAGCTCGTGACGGAGCTCGGGGCCGGGTCTGCCGGAACGCCGACCCTCGAGGGTTCGGCGATGGCCCTCGAGGAACCGATCGATCCGCGCTGGCGAGCCGGCCGCCTGTCGATCGGCTTCGACCAGGATCGGGACCTCTTCGTCCTGGAGGTCGAGGAGTTCCGGCCCGATCCCGAGGACCTGGACGAGGACGATCCGCGCTCGGTGCTCGGAGCGGAGGTGGGAGCGAAGCCGGAATCGATCCGCATCGGGGCGTCGCCGACCCAGATGCTGGCGCTCTCACGGCACGGAGCGCAGGTCGCCGCGAGGGGCCGGCCGACGTGCCAGTTCTGCGGCAACCCGATCGACGCGGAGGGCCACGCGTGTCCCGCGATGAACGGGCACTCGAAGCGGGACTGAGCGACCCCGCCGTCCCTCGCGTCCTGGGCACCGGCGAGCTCGAGGTGCTCGGTCTGCTGCCGAACGCGTCGAACCACACGTTCCTCGCTCGCGCCAAGAACGCCGACGAAGACGTCCTCGCCGTCTACAAGCCCCGCCGCGGCGAGGCGCCGCTGTGGGACTTCCCGGAGGGGACGCTCTGTGCCCGCGAGGTGGCCGCCTACGTCGTCTCGCGGGGCCTGGGCTGGCCGAACGTCCCCGCCACCGTCCTCCGTGACGGGCCGTACGGGGTGGGGTCGGTGCAGCGGTTCATCCCGCACGATCCCGAGGAGCACTACTTCACCCTCGTCGAGCGGTTCCCGGAGGATTTCCGTCGAGTCGCGGCGTTCGACATGGTCGTCAACAACGCCGACCGCAAGTCGGGACATTGCCTGCTCGGGGAGGACGGACGGATCTTCCTGGTGGATCACGGAGTGTGCTTCAGCGACGAACCGAAACTCCGGACGGTGATCTGGGACTTCATCGGCGACCCGGTCGAAGAGGGGACCAGGGCCGACGTGCGCCGTCTCGCCGGCGAGATCCGCGGTGGACCGGTGCGCGACGAGCTCGCCAACCTCCTCGCTCCGGCGGAGCTCGCGGCGCTGGCGGAACGCGCGGACACGGTCGCCGCGGCGGTTCGGTTCCCGGAGCCGGGGCCGGATCGCCCGTTCCCGTGGCCCCCGATCTAGCGCCGATGGCGGACGAGGGCTCGACGCTCTGGCGCACCACCGCCGAGACCCCGCTCGGGCCGTTCACGATCTTCCTGAGCGAAGCCGGCGTCGTGCGCACGCACTTCGACGAGGACGGTGCCCCCGACGACGACCTCGACGCCGTGGAGGACCGGCGGCGGACCGCTCCCATCCGCCGCGAGATCGACGCCTACTTCCGCGGCCGGCTGCGAGCGTTCGAGACGCCGGCCGATCTCTCGGAGATGGGAGAGGGCTTCACCCGGCGAGTGCTGGAGACCGTCCGGACGATCCCGTACGGCGAGCTCTGGACCTACGGCGACGTGGCGGCCGCCGCGGGCGCCACCCGCGCCGGCCGCGCGGCGGGAAGCGCGCTCGCGCGCTCCCCGATCGAGCTGTTCGTCCCGTGCCACCGCGTCGTCCGGGCCGGGCCCTCCCTCGGCAGCTACGGGCGTCACGACGACCGACGACGGTTCCTGCTGCTGCTCGAGGGAGCTCTTTCCGGGCCTTCCTCCCGTCCATGAGAAGGTGGAACGGATGACCGTTCGGCGCGTCTCGCTGGCGACCCTCGCGCTCCTCCTCGGGGCCATGTCCTGCACCGCCGAGCCGACGGGCGGGTCCGACGTGGACACCACCTTCGCCGCCCAGATGGCCAGCACCTGGCACTACACCGGCGCCCCCCAGCGGGTCCAGGTCGGCATCGCGGCGAGCGATACGGACGGCGTCCGCGTCGTCACGCAGGGCACGGTCGACCTCGCGTTCGCCTATCTCGGGACCGGATCCGGCGCCCCGGAAGCAGGACCCACCGCCACCGGTAAGTACGTGCCCGTGCCGGGAACGGACGCATCCGGTGAGGCGCCGACGATCGCATCGGGAGCCAGAGGCGTCTACGAAGCAGAGGGTGTCACGTTCGATCGGGCCGGCACCTGGCGCGCCACGCTGTCGCCCGAGATCGACGGGGTCGCCCGCCAGCTGACGGTGGACTTCCCGGTGACGGAGCTCTCCGACGTCCACATCCCCGCCCCCGGCGAGCCAGCCCTCCACACCGACACGCTCACGATGGACTCGAAGGGGCGGAAGGGCGCGATCGACTCGATGGCGGACGGAGGGGGCAAGATCCCCGACCCTGAGCTCCACAGATGGTCGATCGCCGACGCGATCGACGAAGGGCGGCCCGCGCTCGTGCTGTTCGGGACGCCCGCGTACTGCGCGAGCCAGTTCTGCGGTCCCGAGGTGACGGAACTGCAGCGGTTCGCCACCGAGCACCCCGATCGAGCCGTCTACATCCATGTCGAGATCTGGAAAGACTTCAACGCACAACCCCAGGTCATGAACGAGGGCGCCGCCGACTGGCTCCTCCGCACCATGCCCGACGGTTCGCAGAACATGACCGAGCCATGGCTCTACCTGATCGGCGCCGACGGGGTGATCGTCGATCGGTGGGGGTCACTGTTCGATCCCGCAGACGTGGAAGCGGCACTCGAGGCGCTCCCGCCGATGAATGCCTAGCCCTCTAGCCCTCGTTCCATCACCTCCCACGTACGATTGGCCCGTGGAACAGACACCCACGATGCCCCCGCCGCCCATCAGGGAACGGTGCTACCGGCACCCCGACGTTGAGACCGGCGTGCATTGCACGCGGTGTGGCCGACCCATCTGCCCCGACTGCATGATCCCCGCCCCGGTCGGCCATCAGTGTCCCGAGTGCGTGGCCGAGGCTCGACGCGAGTACCGGCGGGGTCCCGGTCGCCAGATCGCGGTGGCGAACGTGAAGTCGACGTCGGTCACGAAGCTCCTGCTGATCGCGATCGCGATCGGGTACATCTGGGAGCTCGTCATCGCGGGCGGACCAGGCTCCCTGTTCGAGGGACCCTCCGGCGAGGCACTGGTCGATGCAGGAGCCCTCGTGCCCTTCACCGGGACGAACGGCGCGCAGCTCGTCGGCGGGCTGGTGGGAGGCGAGTGGTGGCGGCTCCTCAGCTCGATCTTCCTCCACGCAGGCGTGATCCACCTGGCGCTGAACGCGTACGTCCTGTGGATCTTCGGCACGGCGATCGAGCGGGACATCGGCCGTGTCTCCACGCTCGCGGTGTTCCTCGTCACGGGCGTCTTCGCGGGCGCGACGTCCTTCGCGTTCGCCTCCAGGTTCAGTGTCGCGGTCGGCGCGTCGGGCGCGATCTTCGGGCTGGTGGGAGCATTCGTCGCGTACAACTATCTCCGCCGCAGTCACGTGATGGCGCAGGCGAGGCTCCGGGCAGCCCTCTCGATGCTCCTCATCAACCTGTTGATCGGCTTCTCGGTCCCCGTGATCGACTGGCGAGCCCACGTCGGAGGACTCGTCGCCGGCCTCGTCGCGGGCTTCGCGGTCGATCCGTCCCGGCCGGCGGCGATCCGTCGGTTCGCCGCCGCCGGCGGCCTCGTGGCGCTGCTCGTGGTCGCAGCCGCGCTCGTCGTCTACCGGAGCGCGCAGATCACGGCGGACCCGTCGATCCTGTTCCCGGATTGACCCGACGTTCTCAAGGTGCGGTGTCGACGCTCCCCCGCTCCGTGAGCCCGTAGAGGTAGCCCTGCCGCGTGCCGAGGTAGATCCAGCCGCGCCACACCGCCGGCGTCGATTCGATGCAGTCGCTGAAGTGCAGCTTCCAGAGCAGCACCGGGTCCGCTTCGGGTTCCGACACGTCCCATGCCCACAGATCCCCCGCGCAATCGCCCTGGACCAGCACGCCGTCCACGACGACCGGCGATCCGATCGCCGGGGCGCCGATCTGTCGCTCCCAGCGGATGTCGCCGGTGTCCCGCTCCACGGCCAGCACGCGACCGGCGGCCGTCGTGAAGTACACGAGATCCCCATAGAGGGCAGGCGTCGACCAGCTGCCCCCGGCACCCTCGAAGCCGATCTCCCGGGCATCGATCGACCACACGAGGGGGTCGCTCGGACGCGACGGGTCGAGCTTCATCAGCTGGCCTACCTCGCTGCTCCGTTCCCCGGATCGCTGATATTCGCTGGCCACGTAGAGATCGCCGGCGTCGTCGATCACGACCGTGGCATCGGTGTCGTCCCCGGTCCAGAACCGGAAGACCCGCTCGAGATCGGAGCCGCCGGCGAGCACGTCGGAGACGTCCCACCCCTGCACCAGACCGCCCGAGTTCGCGAAGTACAGGATCCCCTCGTGGAGGGAGACCGAGTTCTCGATCGAGACCTCGGTGTCGCCGAGTGCTCGGAGGAGCTCGTCGTCGAACCCCGGGACGGTCGCCACGACCTCGGGATCGACCGCGACCAGCCCGAGCTCGTCGTAGCTGCGGTGCAAACGGATCACGTAGAGCCACCCGTTCTCCCCGCCCTCGAACAAGACGTCGTCCACGACCAGCGCGGCGCCGTCCCAGTCGTCGTTGCGGAGCGGCCGCTCGACACTCGTGGCCCCGTCGATCGACCAGAGCACGAGCGGCTCGCCGCGAGCGTGACGATCCGTCGCCACGATCCGGAAGCGGCCGTCGCGGGAGCCCACGTAGTAGAGCGGGAACCCGTCCGGGTCCGACGTCGCCGAGCCCTTCGCGAGGTCGCGGGTCGCGAGCGGCTGCCGCAGTGGCAGACCGGTCAGACCGTCCAGGAAGTGGTACATGCCGTCGTAGGCGCCCTCGCGGACCTCGATCGAGCCGTCTTCGCTCACGACGACGTTCGGCTGTCCCGTCCAGCCGGTCCCGCACCACTCGCTCCGCTCGATGCCCACGAACGACATCGAGCAGAGCCGGGCCGAGGGAGCGCGCCACCCGATCACCGGATCCAGCGGCACGGGTCCCTCGCCGTAGTAGCTGCGTGTTGCGTTGCCTCGGAACGTGACCAGGCCCTCGAACGCCGTGTTGATGGGGGCTGCGCCCTCCGGCGGCCGATCGTTCCTGAGCGGGCCACCGCGGTGCTGCTCGTCCTCGATCCGGGACAGGAGGAACGCGATCAACAGAACGGCGACCCCGATCACGAGGGCGCCCGACACGATCGGGAGGACGGGGAACCTCTTCGTCACCGGCGGCCGGGACGTCGCACGACTCGCACGGGCCACCGACCCATGCTATGCCGTCACACGGGTTCTCCCGCGGAGCGGTAGGAGCCCAGGATCTTCAGCAGGGACGTGTGCTCCCGGACCTCCTTGAGGGCGGACTCCACCTCGGGGTCGTCGGCCGCCGCCATGAAGTCCACATACATCAGGTACTCGAACGCAGCACCGTGCCTCGGTCGAGACTCCAGCTTGTGGAGGTTGATCCCACGCGCCGCGAACGGCTCCAAGGCTCCGAGGAGCGACCCCGGCTCGTCGAGCACCGCCATCACCATCGACGTCTTGTCCGCACGGCCGAACCCCGGGTCGGTCCCGCCGATCACCGCGAACTTCGTGAAGTTCTCCTTCTCGGTCTGGATGCGCTCCGCGAGCACCGTCAGGCCGGCGAGCCCGGCGGCATCCACGCTCGCGATCGCGGCGTCCGCGGGGTCGTTCGTCTCCGCGATCTTCCGGGCGGCACCGGCGGTGTCGTGCTCCGGAACCGGTTCGATGCGCATGGAGGTCAGGAAGTCCTCGCACTGCGCGAGGGCCTGCCAATGGGAGTGCGCGCGGCGCACGTCTTCCAGGCGGGCGCCCGGAACGCCGAGCAGGGCATGGTCGACGCGCACGATCGACTCCCCCACGATCCTGAGCAGGCTGGTGTTGGAAAGCAGCTCGTAGGTCTCGTTCACGGATCCCGCCTGCGAGTTCTCCAGGGGAACGACGCCGTAGGACGCCTCGCCGCTCGTGACCCGGGAGAACGCGTGCCGCACCGTGTCGCAGGGCAGGGGCTCGGCATCCGCGAACAGAGAGCGGACGGCGCGCTCGCTGTACGCGCCGGGCTCTCCCTGATAGGCGACCTTCATGCCGCCGGAGGCTAGCGGGTCGGCGGGCGAGCCGACAGCCGCCTCACGCGTTGATGAACTGTTCCCAGATCTGGATCGCGCCCGGCCCGACGATCACGATGAACAGCGCGGGCAGGATGCAGAGGATCAGCGGGAACACGATCTTCACGGGCGTCTGCTGCGCCTTCGCCTCGGCCGCCTGACGGCGCTTGATCCGCAGCTGCTGCGCCTGGGTCCGCAGGACGCTCGCGATCGACACACCGAAGACATCGGCCTGGATCATCGCGAGCGCGAACGCGTTCAGCTCCTCGACGTCCGTCCGTTCGGCGAGGTTACGGAACGCGTCGCCGCGCGGCACTCCCAGCTGGATCTCCTGGAGCATCCGCGCGAACTCGGAGGAGAGGATGCCGGGCACGTTCTGCACGACCTGGGCGATCGCCGCGTTCAGCGAGAGCCCCGCCTCCACGCTGATCGTCAGGAGGTCGAGGGTGTCCGAGAGCGTGCGGAGGATCTCCTTCTGTCTCTCGTCGACGCGCCGGTTCAACATGGAGTCGGGCGCGACGAACCCGACGAACCCCAGCAACCCGAACAGCACGATCCGGATGAACGGGGTGACGTCCCCGATGACGGACGACACGACCAACGCCAGGACGACCCCGGCGACAAGTCCGATGATCTTGAACGCGAGGACACGCTCCGCGTCCCACCCCGTGGGCGCCCCCGCCAGCAAGAGCTTGCGCGCGAGGCGATCTCGAGCATCGATCGGTGTGATGCGTCGCGCGACCCTCGTGGCGCCGGCGACCACCGGCACGATGATCCGCGACGCGAAGCTCTCGGAAAGGTGTTGCTCCCGGAGGTTCACGTTCTCGCTCGACGTCCCCGCGACCTGCGATTCGAGCAACCGAACGGCGCGGCGGCGCTCGGACTGGCTCAGGTCGAAGAAGATGCCGAAGAGAAGGATGGCTCCGGCGATGCAACCGACAGCGAGTACCAACCAGACCTCAGACATCGATATCCACGATCTTTCTCATCCAGAGGATCCCGAGCACCAAGAGGACGACACCAGTGCCCGACATGATCAGACCGACCTGCTTCGTGAAGAGCAACGAGATGTACTCGGGGTTCACGGCGAACATGTAGAGGGCGATCGCGAACGGGAGGATCGCCAGGACCCACGCGGAGAGCCTGCCCTCGGCCGTGAGGACCTTGATCTGGCGGCGCATCATCGCGCGTTCCCGGAGCGTGTCCGCCACGTTGTCGAGGATCTCGGCCAGGTTCCCGCCGACCTCGCGCTGGATGTTCACGGCGAGGACGGCCCAGCGGAAGTCCGCGCTCCCGACGCGGTCCGCCAGCGACTCGAGGGCATCCTCCGGTGGACGGCCCAGCCGGATCTCGGCCACGAGCCGCTGGAACTCCACATCGGCCGGGGCCGGGATCTCCCGGGCAACGGTGTCGAGCGCCTGGAGGAACGAGTGCCCCGCGCGCAGCGACGACGCCATGATCGTCAATACGTCTGGCAGCTGCTCGCGCATCTTGTCCCCCCGGCGACCCAGGGACATCCGGAGGAGAACGGTCGGCGCAGCGGCGCTGAGGAGACCGATCACACCCGCCAGGAGAGGGTTCTGGAGCAACGCCGCGCCGAGCACCCCGCCCAAGATGGCGGCCCCGACGGTGGCGACCACGAACTCTCCCGACCGGAGGCTGACACCGGCGGCCTCGAGCTGGGCGTCGAGTTTCTCTCCGAAGCCCTGCGCCTTGGCGAACCGATCGCCGAAGGACGAGACGCTCTCGGGGATCCAGCCGGATCCCGGCTTGCCGACGGCGGATGCGGTCTGCTGGGGCACCGGGCGGCCGATCGCAGCCATCCTCGCCGCCATGTCACGGTCCGCCTTGACGCGAGCGGCGGTCCCCAGCAGGAGCCATCCGAGGGCGAAGGCCGCCAGCGCGACGAGCGCGACGACGACCGCCAGCATCGCCTGGCTCGAGAAGAAGGTGTCGACAGCCAGCATCGTTATCGGTCCCTCGATTCGAGCGCGAACAGCTCCGGGTCGACGTGCACGCCGCGCTCCTGGAGCTTCTCGACGAACTTGGGCCGCAGACCCGTGGACTTCAAGCGTCCCCGGAAACGACCCTCGTCGTCCAGACCGGCCGAGTAGTCGAACAGGAAGATGTCCTGGAGCGTGATGACTTCGCCCTCCATCCCGGCGACCTCGGTCACGTGCGTGAACCGGCGGGTCCCGTCCTTGAGGCGCGACTGGTAGACGATCAGCTGGATCGCCGATGCGATCTGCTCGCGGATCGCGCGAGAGCCGAGGTCCATCCCGGCCATCATCGTGATGGTCTCGAGACGGGACAGGGCGTCGCGCGGCGAGTTGCAGTGGATCGTCGAGATCGAGCCGTCGTGACCGGTGTTCATCGCCTGGAGCATGTCCAGCGCCTCGGCGCCACGGACCTCACCGACGACGATCCGGTCGGGCCGCATCCGCAACGAGTTCCGGACGAGGTCGCGGATCGAGACCTGCCCCTTGCCCTCGATGTTCGGCGGCCGGGCTTCGAGACGGACCACGTGCGGCTGCTGGAGCTTCAGCTCCGCCGCGTCCTCGATCGTGACGATGCGCTCGTCGTCGGGGATGAAGGACGACAGCACGTTCAGCGTGGTCGTCTTCCCGGCGCCGGTTCCGCCGGCCACCATCACGTTGATGCGGCCGCGGACGCAGGACTCGAGGAACTTGGAGACCGCCGAGCTCATCGTGCCGAACTCCACCAGGTCGTCCGCCTGGTAGGGGTCGGCGGCGAACTTCCGGATCGTGAGCGTGGGGCCGTCGATCGCGAGCGGCGGGATGACCGCGTTCACACGCGAACCGTCGGGCAGGCGCGCGTCCACCATGGGGCTCGCCTCGTCCACGCGACGACCGACCTTGGCGACGATCTTGTCGATCGTGCGGCGGAGCTGGCCTTCGTCGTGGAACTTCGTGCCCGTCCAGAACAGCTTGCCCGATCGCTCG
>CBHFMJ010000064.1:0-9776 GCA_965994715.1 uncultured bacterium
CGGCAAGACCCTGCTCGCGTCGGCGGGATTCTTGGTCTCGTGGGCGGTGCTCGGAACCCTGATGCGTCACCAGGAGGTGGACCTCCGCCGGTGGTTCTGGATCGCGTTCGCGCTGGGGGTGATCGGGGCCGTCCTGACCTTCCCGCCGGTGTTCCAGGCCTTCGCGGCCGAATAGCCATGGACCCTGACCGATCGCACCGACGAGCTGACCGGGTCTCCGCATGGGCCGTGGGGGTCGGCGTCGGGCTGATCGTCATGATGCTGGCGTGGTTGCTCGGGAACCGCCTCGCGGCGCTCGCGTGGGATCCGCCCCTGGGTCCCGCCGTCGCGCTGTTCTCTTCCCTCGGCGTCGGCGCGATCGCGTCCGTGATCGTCGGACTGCGGCTGGATCGCTCCGTTCGGCGGTAGTTCCTACTGATCCGACGCTCTCGGAGTCCAGCGATGACGCTGCTGTCCTTAAGGCGCGGACGTCTGGGTCAGCCACGAACCGCGGCCGAGGGGTCCATCAGCCGCTAGGGCTGATGCTCGAGCACCCGCCTCCGCTTCTCGAACTCCTCCTCGGAGATCTCCCCCCGAGCGAAACGGGCGGCCAGGATCTCGCCAGCGCTGGCATCGCTGCCGTGATGGAGGGTGCCGTGCCCGCCGTCTTCTGACCTGCCGTGGCCCATCATCATCCTGCCCATCAACCACATGCACGCCACCATGACGACCACGCCTATCACCCACCAGCCTCCGTCCCAACCCATCATCCTCATCACCTCGCGGGTCTTCCCAGCCCTGACGGTCGGTCTCGATAGGACTGGGTTACACCTGCTGCCCGCCACGTAGAAGGGCCAGGCGGCCCGTGATCGGCGGGACCCGGGTATGCGGACTGCCGCGAATCCGACCCCACTCCGCGAAGGGGTCAGCAGGGGGCGCCGTACACAGCGTCGCGTCCTTCGACCTCGTCACGCTGGTCAGCTCCGCTTCGAGGAACCGCGGCGAGCTCTTGCCGGACCGCAGGCCGCCATCGGCCAAGACCCCCGTTCCTTCCTCGTATCCTGGACTCTGGCGTTGGTCGGGACGCAAGTCAGGAGGGCGATGAGGGTGATGGCCGTCCAGGTCGACCTCTTGGGTCGCGCTGGCGGAGGGGTGCTGCGTCCTGGCCGAATGGATCCACGCCCGCGCCTGGGCCGGGATCGTGGTGGGCGCTAGAGGATTTGAACCTCTGCCCTCTTCCGTGTCAAGGAAGGCTCGCGCAACGCTCTGACCAGCACTTTCGCAGGTCAGGGCGCCTGCGACGCTACGCAGGAGTACCGTTGGTTACCGTCTGTTTCGGTCGGCTCCTTGACCTGGTGTTGACCAGAGGCTGGAACAGCCGGCCCGCCGCACGAATCCTTGGAGCGAGCGCAAGCACTCATGATCCCGTGTGGGTCTGCCGGCCTACCGGAACTCTTCCACGCCTCGTCCGCTCTGCTCGTCGATCCCATACGCATCGATATAGCCCCAACAGTTCGGCTGGGAGCCGTCGGTGTCGGTGACGCCGTACTCCTTCGCCAGTTCGTACAATGTGAGCGAGCGGCCAGCGAATCTCGTCGAGTCAGTGTCGCCGACGAGTCCCGCGATGCCTCGCCCCACATACGCGGGTGACTCACTGATCGCGAACCCGGGTCGCTTGCCTAGACCTCGCGCCACGTTTCCTCGGTGACGCCGAAGTTGTCGAGCATGTTCTCCGAGCGCAGCCAGCCCGGCGTCACGGCCAGGGCGCGATCGGATGATCGCGCAGCTCGAAGGTCAGTCCTACGACGATCCGCTCGACGTGGGCCTTGACCAGGTCGTAGTAGAAACCGACTCCCTCACGGAACTTGGCGTTGAACTCGAACGTTCCGTCAGTCATCTCCACGACAAGTCCGGGCCTCTCGTCCGACGCGGTTCTCAACATCAGCGGCAGCGCGTGATGGGCCGTGATCAGATGTGTATCGACGCCCATCCGGAGCATCCGCAAACCGCCGGCGAGGTCACGTTCCCACAGCGGCTTGTCCCACTGCGCATACCGTTCGCCGCCGAACATATCGTTGACGAGTACGTCCAGACGTGCGTGATCCGCCTCGATGCGCTCGACGAGGGCGGACACTGCGCCGGAGTCCTCGTGGTCGACCACCAGCGGGGTGGCCGACCCGCCGGCCGCCTCCACCAGCTCGCCGGTCTCCTCGATCCTCTCGGGACGGTCGATTTCGGATCGCCCGGCCGACCGGCTGCTACGCCCGGTGGCGTACACGTGAGCGCCGCCTTGCCCAGCTCGATCGCGATGGCGCGTCCCGCGCCGCGAGTGGCCCCAGCAACCAGGGCGACCTTCCCGGACGGTTCCGGTTGGCGATCGTTCACACGGGCTCGAGCTCGGGCGGTGGCACCTCGAGGGGGTGACCCTCGACAGCAACCCGCGGCATCGCCCGGTCGAGCCACCGTGGGAGCCACCAGTTGGCGTCGCCGAGAAGCTCCATCGTGGCCGGCACGAGCAGCATCCGGACGATCGTCGCATCGAGGAGCACGGCGATGGAGAGTCCGACGCCGAAGAGCTTGACGATGCGGTCGCTCTCTCCGATGAAGCTGCCGAACACCACCACCATGATGGCGGCTGCCGCGGTGATCACCCGCGCCGTGGACGCCAGGCCATCGGCCACGGAGAGTCTGCTGTCGCCGGTCCGCACGTATTCCTCTCGGATCCGGGACAGGAGGAACACCTCGTAGTCCATGGACAACCCGAAGAGGATGGCGAACATCATCATCGGCACGAACGGTTCGATGGGCGCCGACTCGATGTTGATCACGTCCCCGAACCAGCCCCATTGGAAGATCGCGGTGACGACGCCGTAGGCCGCTCCGATCGAGAGCAGGTTCATCACCACCGCCTTGAGCGGTACCAGCAGGGACCGGAACACGAGCATCAGCAGCAGGAAGGAAAGACCGAGCACGACGCCGATGAAGAGCGGCAGGCGCGCGGTGAGATACTCGGAGAAGTCGACCGCGGCTGCCACCCCGCCCGAGACGGCGATGTCCAGCCCTGTTCCCTGCGTCGAGTTCGGCAGGACCTCGTCGCGGAGGCGATACACCAGGTCAGTGGTGGATTCGTCCTGCGGGGCGGTCGTTGGGAAGAGCCGCCACAAGGCTGCCGTGGGCGTTTCGGGATCATTCGGGACCGCGGGCGTGACGAAGGCTGTCCCTGGGTCGCCGGCCAAGGCCTGGGTGACCGTTTCGAGGGTCGCGGGATCCGTCCCCTCGGGGATCTCGGTGCTGAGCAGCAGCGGCCCGTTGAAGCCCGGTCCGAAGCCGGCGGCCAGCAGATCGTATGCCTTGCGGGTGGTCGTCTCCTCCGGGTAGTTGCCCTCATCGGAGAAGGCGAGCCGCTGGCTGAAGAACGGGACCGCAAGCACGATGAGGATCGTTGCCCCGCTGATCGCCGCGACCCACGGGCGGTGCTGGATGAAGCGGCTCCATCGGTAGGGGATCGTCTCGCGCAACGGTCTCGGCTTGCGGCGAGGGACCTCCCGCCGAAGAGGTGTGAAAGCGAAGCTCGCCAGGAGCACGACGGCGGCGAGCGATATCCCGACGAGAGCCAGCGGCTGGATCGTGAGGGCGACGCCGACGAGACCCACCGCGACCAAGAGAGCGGCGATGAGCCCCCGCCAACGGGTCAATTCGATCCGTTGACCCGCGAACCCGAGGAGGGCGGGGAGCAGGGTCAACGAAGCGACCGCGGTGACGGCGACGACGGTGGCCGCGGCGGCGGCGAGCCCAGTCACGAACGCCAGGCCCATGAGGACCATGCCGAGCAGTGAGATGACGACGGTGGTACCCGCGAACGCGACGGCCCGGCCAGCGGTATCGAGGGCAACGACGGTTGCCTCCTCGATCGAGGCCCCCGCGTGCATGTTCTCCCGGAATCGGGTCACGATGAAGAGCGCGTAATCGATACCGACACCGAGGCCGAGCATCACGGCGATCGTCGTGGCGAAGTCGGGGATCGAAAGGACGTGGCTCAGCAATCCGGCGAGGATCGTTCCCACCCCGATGCCGGCGAGGGCGATGCCGACGGGGAGACCCATGGCGAGCACCGACCCGAACGCGAGGATGAGCACGATCATGGCGAAGGCCAGGCCCAGCAGCTCCGAGCTCGGTACCTCGAACTCGGCGAGGATCTGTCCCCCGATCTCGATCTGGACACCTTCGATCTCCGGCATCAGCTCCTTGAGCTCTGCTCCGATGGCGGTTGCCTCCTCCAGCGTGATGTCGCGGGGGAGCCCGATCTGGGCATACGCGATGAGGCCGGCCTCCGGCCCCTGCGAGGCGATCTGCTGCCCTCCTTCGGGGGTGTACGGGCTGACGACCGTGATCCCCTCGATCTGACCTGCTCTCTCGAAGAAGGCGGTCATCGCTCGTTGGACTTCGGGGTCGGTGACGCCCTGCTCGGCACGGAACACGATCGTTCCTCCCTCGCCACCCGCGCCCGAGTCGGCGAAGTGCTCATCGAGGATGTCGAACCCGCGGCGGCTCTCCACATCGGGAAGAGCGAACTCCGTGCTGTACGCGGTGCCGACCACGCTGCTGATGCCGCCGAACACGATCAGTGCGGCCAGCCAGAGCAAGGCGACCTTGCCCCGGTGGCGAAAGCACCAACGCCCGAGCTTGGCAAAGAACATGACTGCTCCTTTGTGACCTGTGACCGCCAGGAGGCTAGGAGGATAGTCGACCACCGACCCTCGGAGATAGACGTCGGCCGGTCACACCTGAAACGGATCGCCGCGTGTGGTGGTAGTCGGTGGTTGTGGGGCTCCTCCCTTCGCATCTCAAAGGCGACCGTCGCTTCGATGGCACGGATGGCAAGCGGTGACGACTAGCCTGGAACTGGCGTGCCCGTTCGAGACGGGCTTCGTTCGGCATCCTCGCGTCGAGAATCGCGGGGTGCGAGATCGACGTTGCGTAGCAGCATCGCGTTGAACGCGACGACGATCGTCGAGAGGCTCATTGCTACCGCCCCGACCGCCGGTGGGAACGAGATCCCGGCCCAGGCGAAAACCCCTGCTGCAAGAGGGATCGCGACGACGTTGTAGCCGAGCGCCCAACCGAGGTTCTGAACCATCTTCCGGTAGCTGGTTTCCGACAGCCTCCGCACGGACACCACCCCGCGGGGGTCATCACTCGCCAGGACGACCCCGGCCGACTCGATCGCGACGTCGGTTCCGGCTCCGATTGCAATCCCCACGTCCGCTCGAGCGAGCGCCGGCGCGTCGTTAACCCCATCCCCCACCATCGCGACTTGGTACCCCTGCTGCCGGAGATTTGTCACCGCTGCGTCCTTGTCTTCCGGAAAAACCTCCGCGATCACCTCGTCGACGCCTACGTCCTCGGCGACGGCCTCCGCCACCTGACGGGCGTCTCCTGTCAGCATCACCACGCGAACCCCCATGTCGTGGAGTTGACGAATAGCCTCCACCGATTCGACGCGGACCTCGTCCTCGAGCGCCAACGCACCCACCACCTTCTGATCGCGGAGGACGAGCAGCACGGAAGCCCCGCGCTGGCGCCACTTCTCGAGCTCCTCCCGGATCTGCGGCGGGTCGTCCACGCCTCGCTCGCGGAGAAGCGCCGGCCCGCCGACCTCCACCGATGAGCCGTCGATCGTCGCCTGGACACCACGTCCGGTGAGGGACCGGAAGTCGGATGCGCTCGAGAGCGGACGGTCACTCGGCGCGGCGCGCACGATCGCTCGCGCCAAGGGATGCTCGCTGTCGGACTCCACCGAGGCTGCCAGTCGAAGGACCGAGTCGGGCTCAATCCCAACCCCGACAACGTCCAGAACCGCCGGCCGGCCGACGGTGAGCGTTCCGGTCTTGTCGAACAGCACCGTGTCGACGGTCCGCATCCGCTCGAGCGCGAGGCGGTCTTTGACGAGGATCCCCGACCGAGCTGCCACCGAGGTGGAAAGCGCGATCACCAGCGGGATCGCGAGACCGAGCGCATGTGGGCAGGAGATCACCAGAACGGTCACCGATCGCTCGACCGCCTCGCCGACATCGCCGAACGATGCCCACGCGGCGAACGTGGCGATCCCGGCGGCGACGGCGACGTAGAACAAGGCGGCGGCCGCCCGGTCGGCGAGCGCCTGGGCTCTCGATCTCGAGGCCTGTGCCTGCGCGACGAGGCGCTGGATCCCCGCGAGCGCCGTCTCCTCGCCGACGGCTGTGACCCGGACACGGACGGAGTTGTCCGTCGCCACTGTGCCAGCGACGACGGTGTCACCGGGTCCCCGTCGGACCGACTTCGACTCGCCGGTGATCATCGACTCATCGAACTCAGCAGTGCCCTCCTCGATCGTGCCGTCAGCAGGGACGCGCGCGCCTGAGCGAACCAGAACGAGATCTTCGACTCGGATGTCCGACGCGGGAACAACCCGCGGTTCTGATCCGTCGAGCACCTCGGCCTCATCTGGGAGAAGCGCCGCCAGGGCCTCGAGCGCCCCTGACGCCTGCCCGAGGGCCTTCATCTCCTGCCAGTGGCCGAGCAGCATCACGTCGATCAGAAGAGCGAGCTCCCACCAGAACTCCAGGTCGAGGAGCCCGACCTCGGACGCCAGACTGGAGACGAACGCGACGACGATCGCCAGAGAGATCAGCAGCATCATGCCGGGCGCCCGATCGCGAACCTCGTCGACGCCGCCCTTGAGGAACGGCGCACCGCCGTAGACGAACACGATCACGCCGAAGATCGCTGGGATCCGTTCGGCCAACGGGAACGATGGCGCCGTGTAGCCGAGCCAGTCTTGGACCATCTCGGACCAGACGAGGATCGGGACGGTAAGCAGGACACTGAGCCAGAAACGGTCGCGGAACATCGCAACGCTGTGGCCTGCATGCTTGTCGTGCCCAGCGTGCCCCGCATGCGCGTCATGGGCCTCAGCGTGTTGCGCGTGCCCTTCGCCGTGTCCCGTGTGGTGACCCTGGGTCGCCGTCCCACCTTGAGGGTGCGTGGTGTGCTGATCTTGGACGCTCGCGTACCCAGCCGATCTCGACTTGCCGTGCTCTCCCTGAGCCGATCTCGACCCGATCTGCGCCTCTTCGCCGCGACCGTGCCGCGACTTCGTCGCGTACGCGGCGGGGTTGGCCGTGAAAGCGTCATGACAGGTCTGCGAACAGAAGAAGTAGGTCTCGCCTTCGTGCTCGGTGCTTCCGGCCGCATCCTCCGTGTCGATCCGCATCCCGCAGACGGGGTCGGTCGTCATCGCCATCGCGTCTATCCCTCCCAACGACTCATGCTTCGCTCGACAAGCTATACCCCCAGGGGGTATCATGCGTCAACTTCGATCTTGCGAGGAGCGACGATGACCACGACACGCGGCTACACAGCTACGAAGGCGGAGCTCCTGAACCGCCTCTCGAGGATCGAGGGTCAGGTTCGCGGCGTCTCCCGGATGGTTGAAGAGGATCGATACTGCATTGACGTCGTGACCCAGATCAACGCGGCGCGAGCCGCCCTCGACAAGGTCGCGCTGGGTCTTCTCGACGGTCATGTGCGGCACTGCCTGGTGGGCGGTCATGGCGGACCGGACGACCCCGAGGAACAGGCTGCCGAGCTGATGGGAGCCGTCGGCAGAATGATCTCCAGGTAGGCAGACATTGCCGGTTTCGTAGACGCGCCATCTGATCGCATCTCAGAGCGCCTACGACGTGACACGAAGGAGCCGTACTCCGCCTGCTACGGTCGAATCTTGGCTTCGTGATGACCAAGGAGCCGTGACGAAGGAGGATGCGACGAATGCCACCTGAGATGGTCGAAGACCCGGTTTGTGGGATGCGGATCGATCCCGACGACGCCGCCGCGACAGCCGAGCACGACGGGAAGCTCCATTACTTCTGCTCGGAGACATGCCACGTTGCGTTCGTGGCGAACCCAGCAACATACGTGTGACGCAGAGGCCATGAGCAAGCCCGTTGACGTTCTCACCGAGGACGAGGTGGCCGAGCGCGCCGGCACTACAGTCGAGCGAGTCCGGGAGCTCACGGATCTCGGTCTCCTCGAGCATGAAGAGGGGGTGTTCCGCCGCCGCGATGTCCTTCGCGCCCGTGTGTTCATCGAGCTGACGACGATGGGGATCGAGCCATCTGCCCTCGCCGCCGCACAGGCAGCCGGCGAGCTCTCCTTCGGCTACCTGGAGAGCGCCGGTCGCCGACACCCGCGTTCCGAGCGAACCTTCGAACAGCTGGCCACCGACACGAACATCACGTTCGAAACCTTGGAGGCGATCTACATCGCCTTCGGGCTGCCGCTACCGCGACGCGATGAGCTCGTTCGTCAGGAGGACCTTGATGGGATCAAGTCACTTCCCGTGCTCTTGGGTGCAGGGGTGAGCGAGGGGCAGGTGCTCCAGATGGCGCGGGTCTGGGGCGACAGCGCGCGGAGGGTAGCCCAGTACGAATCGCACTTCACGCACGCCGTGATCGAGGAGCCCTTCCGACAGCGGGGCTTGAAGGACAACGAGGCGGTCGAGGAAGCGTTCCGAGAGGTTGGCGTTCGCGCCGGTCGTTCTGGAGAGGACCTCCTCGGATGGCTTTACCGTCGTCATCAGGAGACGTTCTCGATCGAGCACCAGTTCGCTCACGTCGAGACCGCCCTCGAACGGGCAGGTGTCCGCGCACGACCCGCGCCGGGCGTCGAAGCCGCCGCATTTGCCGACCTCACCGGCTACACGTCGCTGTCCGAGGAGGCGGGAGACTCGGCTGCGGCTGACGTATCGCTCGCCTTGTCCCAGCTCGTCAAGGAGACGGCTTCTCGGCACCGAGGAGAGGTCGTGAAGATGCTGGGGGACGGCGTCCACTTCCACTTCCGCGATCCACACGACGCCGTGCGCGCCTCGCTCGACGTCGTGAAGCGGGCCCGTCCACGTGGACTTCCTCCAGCACACGTCGGCGTCAATGCCGGGCCCATGATCTACGACGAAGGGGATTACTTCGGCCGGGCGGTGAATGTGGCAGCAAGGATCGCCGCTCAAGCTCAAGCGGATCAGGTCTTCGTCGGTGAGGACCTCGCGCGGATCGTCGAACCGAGGGGCTTCACACTCACGGTCGTCGGCGACTTCGAGCTGAAGGGCGTCTCTCGCTCGATCACGATCTACGAAGCCACGGAGGTTGAGTCCGACTGACCTGGCACTAGAGGCACCCACCCACTCCAGCCAGCCGTTTCGGCTAATGTCGCGCCGGCGTGATCTGGAGCCGCACTACGCCGAATCATCGCGGGCGCGACCCAGGGGGAACTGAGCAATGTCTACGGCAACACCAAGCGACGACCGATACCCCACGGCGCCTGAACCGTCGGGTCCTGTCCGAAGAGGCCATGTCGGTTCGATCGTTGCCGCGAGCATGTTCGGCGGGTTCACCGCGCTCTTCCCATCCGTCTCGCGACTGGGCGTGGGGCGACTGGCCTACCCCTCGGCAGCTTCCGGCCTCCCGCCCGAGGCATGGGCGGAGGCGCGCGCGCTCTTGTCCACCCCCGGCCACAACCGCGGCTATCGCGACGACGCTATCAGCCTCGAAGCCGCTCTCACTCAAGCGCAAGCTCTGACGAGCTTGGATGACAAGCCGCTCATCCTCGTCACCGCGGTCGAGGACGCTCACGCGGGGTGGCTGCCGTTGCAGGAGGAGATGGTCGGCTTGTCGACGAACAGCGTCCAACGGGTCATCCAGGACGCATCGCACGCCTCGCTGATCGAGGACGAGGGTGATTCAGCCAACGCCATCGACGCGATC
>CBHFMJ010000065.1:0-9745 GCA_965994715.1 uncultured bacterium
GGCCTCGCCAAGCACACGATGAGAACCGACCCTTGGATCCGTTCTCCGAGGTACTCGATTAGGTCAAGGAAGGTCGGCTCGGCCCAGTGGATGTCTTCGAGGATCACGACAGATGGGCGGCGCCGGGCCTGCTCCTCGAGAACGTGCCTGATGGCCCAGAACGTCTCGTGGATCCCGCCGGCACCGGCGCTCAGCCCGACCGCCGCCGCCACGCGATCTCGCAGCGCGCCGCGATCAGGGGTCTCGGGAAGCAGCCCTTCGATCCGAGCGATAGCCTCTTCCAGAGGTATGTCATCCGTGATCCCGGCGGCCTCCCGCACCACTTCGACGATTGGCCAGAACGTGATCCCCTCGCCGTAGGGCAAGCACCGGCCGCGGAGGATCGTGGCCCGGTCGGCGATTAAGGCAACCGCCTCGCGGACGAGACGGGACTTGCCTACCCCCGGGTCACCGATGACCGTGACAAGGGTGCACGCTCCCGGATCGAGCGACCGGTCGAACGCATCGCGGATGAGCTGAAGCTCCCGCTCTCTCCCGACGAGCGGTGATACCAGGCGAGGGGTTCGTTCTCCGACCCCCGGAGATATCGAATCGAGCCGATATGCCGTGAGGGGCGTAGGCATCCCCTTGGCTTCGATAGGCGCAAGTCGCTCCACCGTGACCGCATCCCTCACCAGGCGATAGGTGGACTCGCCCAGGAGGATTACGCCTTCTTCGGCAGCTTCCTCGAGGCGCGCCGATGTGACGACCGGATCCCCCGTTACGAGCATCTGATCCCGGCCAGGCTCCCCGGCAACCACCTCGCCGGAGTTGATCCCTGTTCGGGTCACGATCGAGACGCCGAAGTCACGCTCGAGCTCCTTGTTCAGCACCTCGAGCCGTTCGAGGATTTCGACGCCCGCCCGACAGGCCCGGAGCGGGTCGTCCTCGTGGACGACGGGGATACCGAACACGGCCATGATCGCGTCGCCGATGTACTTCTCGAGCGTTCCTCCGTGCCGCTCGATGGAAGCTCGTGCGGCATCGAAGAATCGACCCATGACGAAGCGGGAGGACTCGGGATCGAGCTTCGCGCCAAGGTCGGTCGAAGCGACGACGTCCGTGAAGAGGACCGTGACGCTCTTGCGGACGTGTCCTGCACCCATCTCTGGTTCGAGGCGGGCTCCGCAGCGCTCGCAAGATCGCGCTTGATCCGGGTTCTGTCGCCCACAGCTGAAGCAGGCACGCATGGGTAACTCCTGTGCATCCCTAAGCCTTTCCGACGTCAGGGTCAAGCCGAGACTGCCGGCCTGCGACTGTCCGGCCCGCTCGCCCCGGGTATTACGTCGAGCGGGGGAAATCCGACCATCCGCCGCTCGCCGTCACGGTGGCGGTCGTCGACTCATCCCGGGAGACGTGGATGGGAGCGCTCACGAGGTCCTGGACCGGTCAGCCGCACCACCCTTGTACCCCGACGCAGCGGCACTCCTAGGTACTCACAGGTACTCAGACGAAGATCGTTCGCCCTGCTCAACGCGGTGACCTGCGGGTTTCGGTCGCCCTTACAAGGCGAAGGTCGGGGGTTCGAGTCCCTCAGCGCCCACGAGCCGTACCGGTCTCGATGTGAAGCTCATCCGATCGGGCCGTCGATCTGAGGCTGGCCGCGGGCGGCGAAGCCGAGTCGCATCAGGGACAGGGCGAAGAGTCCCAACCCGAGGTAGAACCCGAATCCGGCGAAGAAGAAGAGCTCGCCGAAGGGGAAGAGGTTCGTAGCGGCGTCCAACCCCACGCCCAGAGGCAAGCTCACCGCGAACGCCATCGCTGCCCACCGAGGCACCGCTTGGGCTCGCAACGCCGCAACCCCGAAGAGTGCCGCTCCGGCGAGGAAGCCGTACCCCGCCACCTGATCGGGAAGGGCGAGCCAGGCTGGCTCCGCGCCCTGGTGGGCCGTGGCGACAGAGCCGATGAGCATCAACGCCAGCAAACCCCCTGCGGCGACTGCGAGGACGAACGCGCCGACTGCACCGATCCGCCCGTCGCGAGGTCGCCAGGCCACGTGGAGCTCTCTGGCGAGCATCATCACCAGCGCCGTCGCCGGGGCCAGTGCCAGCCAAAAACCGTCCCAGACCATCGGGCCGACGAGCGCCAAAGCCACCAGCCCTCCGGCCGAGATGGCGGCGATCCCGCCTCTTCGAGCACGCCGGTCGATCGCCATCTCTCTCACGTCCCAGGGACCGGCGGATCCAGCGGGTCCCTCCACCGGCTGCCCGGCTCGTCGAAGACGGCACCTAGTACGCGATCCGCCAGCTGGACCCCCAACCCCAGATTGAGCAGCCTCGTGTTGACGAGGATCGCCACCGTCACGTCGTCTTCCGGGAAGTCGGCCACGATGCTGACGAATCCGGCGATCACCCCACCATGCGAGACGGCCGGGTGTGACCCGAACTCGCGGATCTGGATCCCGAGCCCGTACGGCACCTTGGTGCCATCGGCCAGCACCGTGGGTCGGGACATCTCGCGGTACGCGGATGGGCGCAGGAACGATCGGAGCATCCCGGGCCACCGGGCCAGATCCGTCACCGTCGAGCAAAGCCCCCCCGCCGACGAGACGAGCTCCATGTTGATGGGGGCGGGATCCACCAGCGCCGATGCCCGACCGAGGCGGAGGGCCCGGGACCAGTTGCCGTGCTGCGGGTCGTATCCGTGAGCCCATCGGGCATCAGCCGGCTGCTCATCGGGGCAGACCCGTTGTCTGCTCGAGGCCGAGCGGCTCGAGGATCTCGTCCGTCACGTAATCGCCGTACGTGGTCCCCGTGGCTTCCTCTATCACCATCCCCGCGAGGATGAATCCCACGTTGCTATATGAGTGACCTGTTCCCGGCTCGAAGTCGAGCGGCTGCGACGCGACCAGGTCGATGATCCGCTCCCGGGTGTATCCCACGCCGCCCTCTTCGAAGATCGGGATGACCGCCGCATCCGACAGGCCCGACGTGTGCGACAGCAGGTCGCGGATGGTGATCCGCCGGACAGCGGCCGGGTAGTTGGGGAGGAAGTCGCCCATCCGATCGTCGAGGGAAAGCTCCCCCTCCTCTTGGAGGTGGAGGAGAGCGGCAGCCGTGAACTCCTTGGTGATCGAGGCAAGCCGAAAGACGGTGTCCGCGGAGACCGGAACCCGTTCGCTCAGGTCCGCGTACCCGAACCCCTTGGCCAGTACGAGTTGACCGTGTCGAACGACGGCGATGGAGAGTCCGGCGGCGTGGATCTCGCGCAGGGCGATTGCGGCTGCGGCGTCCACCCGGTCCCCGAGGGCGATATCGGTCTCGACAGCAGTCGTGGACTTCTCGCTCGGCCCGGGCTCGACGCAGCCCGAGAGGGCCAGAACGAGGATCAACACGAACCGCCCTCCACACCGTCGCAGGGTCTTCTGCATCGCCCCATCCTTCGCATCGCGATGGGGTTCGAGCAAGGGTGACGGCGCGAGACTTGACGAGGGGGGCACAGGCCATCCGTGGAGGTGCCAGCACCCCTACGGCAACGGATCCACTCCTGGGTCGGCTGCGTTTGTGGCTGGTCTACAGTTGCCCAGCGTGAGACTCCCGGAGCGTGAGGCTCCCGGAGATGGTGGTGCCCGAGCCAGGCGTGCTCCTGACCTCGAATCCTCCACCGAGTGCATCGAGCCGGTCGGCCATGCCCTGCAGCCCAGTTCCCTGCGTCGTGGCCTCGACGTCGAACCCCCGCCCGTCGTCCGCTACCTCGAACCGGAGTCGCCCATCCTCCCGGTCGATGCGGACGCTCGCCCGGCTCGCGTCGGCGTACTTCGCGACGTTGTTCAGAGCCTCGAGGCAGCAGAAGTACACGGCGGACTCGACCGCTTGCGGGTATCGAGCGTCGTCGGCCACATCGACCGTGACGGGGATCGGCGCCTTGCGGGCCTGAGCGTCCAGGGCCGCCCCGAGCCCTTGGTCGGCCAGCAGTGGGGGATAGATCCCTCTCGCGAGGTCGCGCAGATCGTCGAGCGCGGCATCCGCGTCGTGTTGGATGTCGCCGAGCAGCCCGGCGCTCGCGCCGGGGTCGCGTTCGGCGAGCTGCTGGGCGAGCCGAGCCTTCACTGCCAGGGCGATCAGCTGCTGCTGCGCGCCGTCGTGGAGGTTACGCTCGATCCGCCGTCGCTCCTCGTCCTGCGCGGCAACGAGTCGCTCTCGTGAGCGTTGCAGCTCCTCCAGCCTGGCGCGCAGCTCGGCCGTGAGCCCGACGTTCCGGAGCACCAGCCCCGCCTGTGCGGCCAGCTCCGAGATCATGCGTTCCTGCTCGGGGGTCAGAGGATCCGCAGCCGGGACGGACACGGCGATCGCGCCGAGGAGCTCTCCTCTATAGCGGACGGGGATCACCTCCGTCGCCACGGGGATCTCGGGCGGTTCGTCGTCGGCCTCGAGAGACAGTCGAGGTCGTTCGTCATCCTCCCGGAGCGGTGAACTGGCCTCAAGGCGGAGCTCGCGACCGACGCGCAGCCAGACCTCCGCTCGGTCGGCGCCGGTCCCGGCCGTGATGAGCTGCGTCATGCGCGCGAGCACGTCCTCGACCGACAACGTCTCCCCGATCCGTTCCGTGAACTGCGAAAGGACCTCATACGGGGTAGCTCGCTTCCCGTAGACGAGCCTGTCAGCGAGGCGGCGCGCCCAGTGGCGAAGCGGCTGCAGGATCAGCGCGACGAGCGCGATCGCCCCGAAGACGAGGACGCTGAAGCCAGTCTCTGCATCGGTGACGAGGTTCCCGATGCCGATCACGATGCCCACGTAAACGAGGGTGACGAACCCGGCGAGGATGGCGAAGACGACCGTCTTCTTGATCACGACGTCGAGCTCGTACAGCCGGTACTTCAGGATCGCGATGCCGCACGCCGCGGGGATGCCCACCATGAGTGAGGCGACGAAGACGCTCCAGAAGATGTCTTCGACCACCTGGGCATCCCCCGGAAGCGCGTCGCCTACGAACAATCCGATGAAAGTGACGAGGGAGAAGGCGCCGACGTACGCGAGCCACCGGAGCTGCTGGCGCTCCTCCCCTTGAGAGCGGCGGAACCGGAGGATCAGTCCGACGAAGCACGCCAGCGCCGACAGGAGGGCGACGATCGTACCGGCCGTGATCATTGGGCTCGCGATGCCGCGGATCCCCTCGATCGCCACGGGGTTCCGGACCCTGAGTCCAGGGGTCGGTGCCAGTCCTCGAGGTTCGACCGCGTACCACGCGAGCGCCCACAGGGTCCCGCCGACGAGGAGCCAGGGGACGGAGCGCCAGCGACGGCTCGGCACCGTTCCCGACGGGAACAGAAGGATGATCAACGGGACGGCGGCCCCCGCGATGCCGAACGTCCACCCGCTCACCCACAGCACCCACTCCGGCCCGGGCAGCGAGCCGGGGTTCGTCCGGATCGCGTAGATCGGGTAGTCCTCGCCCATCACACCGAGCACCACGCAGAGCGACATCAGGAGGAACAGCCAGCCCAACGGGTTCCGCGGCTGTCGGGACGCGACCAAGGCCCCCACGGTGCTCGACGTCATCGTCGCGAGGAGCACGAGCGGGACGAAGAAGAACTCCTCGGCCGTAACCGCGATGTCGTTCAGGGCACCGAGTACGAAGGCGAAAACGAGTAATGCGAGGACGAGCGTCCATGTGCCCCAGGCCAGCCGCCGGGCGGTCCCTCCCGACATGAGAACATGGTGCCTCAGTCGGCCGGAGAGGGAAAGAGCGGCCTTCTCCAGGTTGTCCGGACCTCTCTTCCTCTCGCGGGCACGTCCCGATGCCCGAGATGAGGCCAATCCTCCGAGGTGGTGATCAGCGGTGACCAGATGGAGCTCTCCTCAAGCGGGCCAGCTGTGACGGGCCAGCAGGGCAGTGACCGCCGCCGATTTCGCTCGGCGGCGCCTCCTGGACGCGGTTCGAGCGCCCGGCGATGTGGGCCGCTCCGATCCTGAGCCGCGGTCCGAAAGTGCCCGCTCGCACCACTCTTGCACCACGAGGCAACGGCACTCCGAGGTACTCGCAGGTACCCAGCGTCACAGTACTTTGGCTGTTCAAGCCCCTGACCTGCCCTTTTCGGCCGCCCTTACAAGGCGAAGGTCGGGGGTTCGAGTCCCTCAGCGCCCACCGGTAGACGGCTGCGGCGGACTCCGCGAGCGGCAACCTTGCCGGCGGCGAGATGTCGCCGGAGCCACCATCGGAGAAGGTGGGCGTGCTACAGGAGGCCGTTCGCCTTCAGGAATCCCGCGGCAACGGTGGCCACACTCTGCCCGTCGATCACGGCTCGCCCCACGAGTTCGGTCATCTCCTCCGTGGAGAGCCGGGCGCTCAGCGCGTCGAGCAACCTCCGAACCTCGTCGTTGAGCTTCTCCGAACGGATTACGGGCGTGATGTTCTCCGCGTCCTGGAGGCGCCTGTCGTCCACGAGCGGGACGAAGCCGTTCGCTTCGATCCTCGGGTCCGTGGAGAACAGCAACCCGATCTGCACGACATCGCGCTTGAGCGCGTCGACCGTCAACGGCCCTCCCGCGTCCAGCGGCGTGAAGTCCTTGAAGAGCACCCCGTACACCTCGTGCAAGCCGCGGAGGCAGAACGGTCGTTGAGGGCATTCCGGCGGTCCGCCCAAGGTCAGCTGGTCGGCGACGGCGGCGAGGGAGCTCATCGTGGTCAGGTCGTACCGCTCAGCCGTCTCCGCGTTCGCCACGAACTGATTCGTGTCTACCGCCGCCGACGGCGTGAGCAACGTGAGTCCTTTGGAGGTGAGCAATCCGTCGGCCCGTCGAGCAACGACGTCAGCGTCAGATGACGCTTCCGCGTTCGGGTCGAGGAACAGCAGCAACGACGACAGGTACTCCGGTTTCACGTCGATGAAGCCCGCCTCCAGGGCACTCTGCGAGACCTCTCGAGACCGCAGGTCGAGCTGTCGCTCGACGGCATAACCGGCATGTTCCAGGATCTGCGCATACATCTCGGCGACGATCTGGTTCTCGGCGAAGTTCCCAGACACGCCGACGACGATCGCCCCATCGCCTCCGGTGGACGGACGGCGCGTCGGGCCGGCATCGGAGCTGGTGCACCCAGAGATGACGGTGCTCATGACCAAAAGGGTTGCCGTGCTCAGAAGACCGGGACGGAAGCGTCTCATTCGGCCTCGGAGGCCGCCGGCGCCGTCAGCGGTACGTTCGAGCGGCGGCTGGCGAGAACTCGGCACCTCGTGGGCCCCCTACCCTTCACGTCGATGGTCTCGGAGGGCCCGAAGTCGTACCGATCGGTCAGTTCCCTGACCGTCGATTCGGACACCAGGACGCGACCGGGCCCAGCGCTCTCCTCGAGCCTGCTCGCGAGATTCACGGCATCGCCCCACAGGTCGTAGGCGAACCTCCGATAACCGATCACCCCGGCGACGGCCGGCCCCGTCGCGATCCCGCCGTGCACCACGATGGGGTCGCCCGACGGCCACCTGATCGTCCCGGCCTCGCCGAGGATGTCGACGGCCATCCGAACCGCGGCGTCGGCGTGATCGGCCATGGGGGTCGGAGCACCGGCAGCGGCCATGTACGCGTCACCGATCGTCTTGATCTTCTCGAGGCCATGCCGTTCGGCGATCAGGTCGAAATGGCGAAAGAGCGCATCGAGAGCATCGGCGAACGCTTCCGGAGATGACCGTGCGGCCTGTTCCGTGGATCCGACCGCGTCGACGAAGACCACGCTCACCTGAGCGAGGTTCTGGGCGATCCGTCCGCCGGACGAAGCCTTGAGCTGCTCCACGATCGCCCCGGGCAACATGTTGAGCAGGAGTCCGTCGGACCGCGTCCGTTCCTGGTCGAGCTGGCGTTCACGAAGGAACAGCTGTCGCGTGAACCGTTCGCTCCGATAGGCAGCAAGCCCGCCCAACATGCCGAAGGAGACCAGGTAGAGCAAGGTCAGGACCTGACTCACCGGGATGATGTATTGCGCCGTGAAGGCGTACGGGAGATATGCGGCGATACCGATCCCCATGACCAGCATCACGAAGATGAATCGCAGCTGCAGCAGCGTGTACGTGAACGAGGTGATCAAGATGACGCCGACGTACCCGTACTCGAGAGGCAGCGTCGATATACGGGAGACGTAGAAGACCCAGCACAGGAGCGTCGCCGCGGCGATGGCGACCGAAGCCCATTCCCAGATGCGCCCGAAGGATCGTGTGTACGTGAGCCCGAACCCGACGAGCAACATGGGGATGAACACGCCGAACCGCATGAGCAGGTCGAGTCGTTGATCTGACAGAGCAAGCATGTAGGGACGAAGGAGCAGGCCCCACGCGACCCAGAGGGCGATCCCGGCGAGGAAGGCGAAGCGGATGTTGCCGAGATCGTGGCGGAAACGGTCGGCGCGATACCTCGACTCGAGGGACGGGTCACGGAACCGCAGCCGCAGCCGTTCCAGGCGAAGCCGCCACCCGGATCGCTCCCGGTCTCTTCTTGATGTCTCCATCGCGTCCAACTGACTCATCCGAACCTCCCGCTGGAGATGATGGGCCGCTGAGCGCCCGCTTGTCAGCCGATAGCCTCGAGGCGCGAGCGACGGTTCATCTCGCGAGCCGAGTTGGCCCTTCTCGCCCTTCCAGCGGTCCGTCCGTTGACACCTGTCCCCATCGCCGCTGCGCCGGTGTCGCTTTGACAAGGGACACGAGGTCAAGGATAGGAGGCTTCGCCCTCGGGTATACATGGGCGGTCGGCGACGAAGGACATCCTCGTTTGGACGATCTGGTTGATGCACTGACATTCGGCAACGTGCCGCAGGTCAAGACCGCGCTCACGACGGTCCTGTTCGCGCTCGCGATCTACCAGGTGGCGATGATGTCCGTGGGCTACGGGAAGGTCCGGGTCCCGTTCCTCAAGCCCAAGGCAGCGTCCCTCGCGCATCGATCCGTCGGCAACGCGATCCTCCCGATCGCGGTGGCTCGTCGGGTGGATGTGTCTCGCGTACTTCGGCGTGGAGGACGGGATCGAGCACGCGGCCTATGGTGAGAGCACGCGAGTGTTCCTCCATGTCGTGTTCGGTTCGCTGCTGCTCGCGGTCCTGGTCCTCAAGGTCGTCGTGATCCGATGGTGGACCGCTCTGGATCGGTTCCTCCCGCATCTCGCGCTCACGGTCTTCGGGCTGTTCGCTCTCACATGGGTCACGTCAGCCGGGGACTACCTGTTCGGAGGCCGGTGATGGCCAAGGCGACCCCGAGCTACGCGAAGCAGGTGCTCTGGTCGCTCCTCGCAGCTGCGGTGATCACGATCGCGACGATCGCGCTCGTCACCGCGAAGATCGGGCCAGGGCTCGATTCGCAGTAGCTGCGCGACCGCCAAGAGCTGATCGAGGAGCGTCGCGAGGCCCGCGAGGAGCGGCTGGCGGAGCAGCCGAACCCGTAGCCGAAGCGGATCTACGGGCCGCCGAGCAGCACCTGCGGGGCGCCGCGCCCGTCGGTGGAAAGTGCCGGCCCCGTCGTGCGACAGTTTTCAGGCGATGGGAGGGCCGACGGGCTGCTGCCGGTCTGGTGACGCCGAGTCTGGGAGGACGCGATGAAGATGAAGGGACAGCTGAACGTGAAGACCCCGGCCGAGTACATCGCCGCGGTGGACGACAAGCGCCGGTCCGACATCGCGGCGCTCGATGCGCTGATCCGCAAGCACGCGCCGAAGCTCGAGCCGGTCATCATGGGCGGCATGCTCGGCTACGGGCCGTTCCACTACCGCTATGCGAGCGGCCGCGAGGG
>CBHFMJ010000066.1:0-9741 GCA_965994715.1 uncultured bacterium
AACTCAGGCAGTTGATCGACCGGGACATGGCGCAGCTGGACAACCCCGAAGACGATCAATCCGGCCGCGAGCGCGACCACGAGACGACGGAACTTCAGACTCGATGCAACGATCCTGCGCATCATCGACGGAACCCCTCCTCTCGCGATGGGTTCGCGGTGGACCGTTCCGGGCCGCTCGCCCGCCCCCCGTTGCGCGACAGATCGAAGGATGGGCCACCTGTAGCAACTCCACATGCGTCGTCTGACGTACCGCTGATACCGAGAAGGGTGATGTTCGGCCGATACCCAGATGGACTACGTCGGGCGAGATGTCAGATCACGTCGACGAGGATCTCGTGGTACCCGGTCGCGCCATCCGGGAACGGGGGGACGATCTCCCCCGTCTGCGCCTCGCCCTCTCCGTCGGTGGCGCGCACCGCCAGCGCATGCGAACCGGGCGTCGCGTTCCACCGATAGACCCACTGCCGCCACGTGTCGATCGTGTCTTCCGCGCCGAGCTCGGCCGGCTCCCACGCTCCGTCGTCGATCCGCACCTCGACGCGGTCGATGCCACGGTGCTGGGCCCATGCCACGCCCGCCACCGCGACGGGGCCGGGCGCGAGCTGTGCCCCTGAGTCCGGCGTGTCGATCCGCGACTGCGTCTTCACGGGCGCTTCCTTGGCCCATCCCCGCTCGATCCAGTACGCGTCGTAGGCATCGAGCGTCGTGAGCTCGAGGTCCACGACCCACTTCATCGCGGAGACGTAGCCGTAGAGCCCCGGCACGAGCATCCGCACGGGGAAGCCGTGCTCCAGCGGCAGGGGCTCGCCGTTCATCGAGACCGCGAGCATCGCGTCCCGTCCGTCCATCACGACGGCGGTCGGCGTGCCGATCGTGAATCCGTCGGCGGACCGTGACACGATCTGCGAGGCATCGGGATGCACGCCGGCCTCTCGGAGGAGGTCGGCGAGGGGCGCGCCGATCCATCGGGCGTTCCCCACGTAGGGCCCGCCGACCTCGTTCGAGACGCAGGCGATCGTGATGTCGCGCTCGATCATCGGTCGCGCGAGGAGGTCGTCGAAGCCGAGGGCGATCTCGTGGTCGACCATCCCGTGGACCCGGAGCGCCCACGATCCCGCGTCGACCGCGGGCACGAAGAGCGCCGTGTCCACGCGATAGAAGGTCGCGTTCGGGGTGAGGAACGGCGCCACTCCCGGCACGCCGAGGTCCGCGCCCGCCGGAGCGGGCGGACCGATGTCCGCCGGTGTGGGGATCAGCGCCGCCGCTCGCGATGCTGCGGCGGTCGCGCGGCTCGACAGGAGCCGGCCGAGACCGCCCGCCGCCGCCGCGATCCCTGCGGCCGCGACGCCGGCACGGAGGAACCGTCTGCGGTCGAAGCTCCGCATCACCGGCGGCGAAGCTGACTCTGCGGGACTCCCCGTCGGGACCCCGGCCGCGGACATCAGCAGGCGAAAGGTGAGTACGCCCGCGGCGGCTCCCGCGATCGTGGGGACCGCGTCGCTCAGGTCGTTGGCGGGCCGGGTGAAGGCGGCGGCCGCGCCGATCGCCCCGAGGGCCACGGAGGCGCCGATCGCGAGGCGCGGCCGCCGCACCGACGCGGTGCCCACGATCGCGACCGCGATGCCGAGCATGATGCCGATCCCGATCAGGAGGACACGCTTGTCCTGCTCGCCGAACGTCCGGATCGCGAACGATTTGAGCCACTCGGGCGTCGCGTCGACCGCGGCGCCGCCCACGGCGACGATGGGGGAGGACCCCGGGCCGAAGACCGCGGACAGCAGCTCCGCCGTTCCGAGCGCCACCGCGGCGGCGAGCACGCCGATCGTCGCCCCCACGCCACGGCGGATCTCGGATGTCGCCTGTTCCGCTCCCACGCCCACCTGTGTCTCCATCCAGGCATGACGTTACTCCCGGACCCGGGCCGGTCTGTTCGAGACGGACCCGGCCGGATAGGCTCTTCCGATCATCCCCCCGAAGGGAGAAGTGGATGCCGCGACGCTTGCTCGCCCTGGTCAGCTCGCTCGGTCTCGTGCTCCTCCTGTTGGCCCCGACGGCCCGAGCGGCCCCGATCACCGTGAAGGTCATGACCCTGAACGTCTTCTATGGCGGTGACGAGTGGAACCTCGCGACGGGCCAGTGGTGCCCGAACCCTGCCGGCTGTCCCGAGACCATGAGCCACGTCGTCTCGATGATCCGGGCGGCCGACGCCGACATCGTCGGGCTCCAGGAGGGCACGGCGAACGAGTGCGTGATCGCCGACCGCCTCGGATGGCACTGCGAGCCTCGGCTCCAGCTGATCTCTCGCTACCCGCTCCTCGACCCCCCCGGGGCCGACGGCGCGTACGCGCTCGCCGAGGTCACCCCGGGACGGTTCGTCGCGATCTCGAACGTCCATCTGCCGTCCGATCCGTACGGCCCGTACTGGGTCCGCGACGGAGAGCCACGCGCGGCCGTGCTCGACCTCGAGCGCACGACGCGCCTGCCGGCGATCCAGCGGGAGCTCGACGTGCTCCCCGAGCTCGCCGACACCGGCATGCCCGTGTTCCTCACCGGGGACTTCAACTCCCCATCCCATCTCGATTGGACGCCGGCGGTCGATGCCGTCCGCGAGGAGGTCCGCTACCCGGTCGTCTGGCCGGTCTCGGCGGCCCTCGCCGATGCGGGCTTCCGTGATTCGTACCGCGAGGTGCACCCGAACCCCGTGGCCGTCCCCGGGTTCACCTGGACGCCACCCGGGACGCTCGAGTCGGTGCCCGACGAGGTGCACGACCGGATCGACTGGGTGCTCGTGCAGGGCCCCGCCGAGACGCTCGCCACGCAGCTGGTCGGCGAGGCCGGCGGACCGGACGTCGACATCGAGCGGGATCCGTATCCGACCGACCACCGCGGCGTGGTGTCGACGTTCCGCGTGGACCCCGCCGACCCCGCGCCGTTCGCGGCGGCGGGCGCGCGCAGGGTGTTCGTCGGCAGTGATCTGGATGTGCGTGCTCACGGGCCGGGTTCGCGCGTGGTGCTCGTTCGCGCGGGTCAGGGCCCGGCCGCGGGGCTGGTCTCGCGCTCCCTCGGCGACGCGTCCGACGTCACCCTCACGTTCCCGACGGCAACGTTGTCACCGGGTGCCCACGAGGCGCTGCTCGTGAACGCGAGCGACGCCGTGCTGTCCCGGAGCCCGTTCTGGGTCTATGCGGCCGGGACGCCACCGAGCCTGCGGACCTCGAAGGAGGTCTACGAGGTCGGGGAGCCGATCCGCGTGCGGTGGCGGGCCGCACCCGGGTATCGCTTCGACTGGCTGGGCGTGTTCTCGCCCGGACGAGGACCGGCGCAGAACGCGGAGGACTGCAACGCGGGGACCTGCGGCAACGGCCACTACCTCCTCTACGACTACACGGATACGCTGATCCAAGGGTCCACGCTGATCGGCCCCGCTTCCTTCGCCGGGTACCGCACGTGGCCCTTGAAGGTGGGTACGTACGAGATCCGCCTCCTCATGGACGACGGCTACCGCCTCCTCGGGATCTCCAACACGTTCAAGATCGTGCACGCCGCGGGGTAACGGCTGCCCGCGTGGCGGCGTCCCCGACCGAGGAGATCGGGGTGGCCGCCGCGCTCGTAGCCTTCGCGCTACGGTTGGCGGCGAGATGTCTCCCATCGTGATCATCGTGCTCGTCGTGGTCGCGCTGATCGTGGTGGCGTATCTCGCCGGCCTCCGACCCGCCCCCGTCAGCGGTCGCAGGCCGACCCCCGGGCTCCTGCGCCGTCGCTCGAAATGGCGGAAGGTCCTCCCCTTCCTGCCGCTCCTCGCCGCCGTCGGCTGCTTGGTCTACGCGTTCAGCGGGTTCCGTCTCGATGTCGAGGAGGCTTCCCCGGTGATCGTGCTGGTGCTCGACGTCTCCGACTCGATGAACGCCACCGATGTCGCTCCGGACCGGCTCACCGCCGCCGAGACCGCGGCGAGGGCGTTCCTCGACGAGCTCCCTCCAGACTTCCGGGTCGGATTGACGACGTTCGCCAGCGGTGCACAGCTCGTCGTGCGCCCCACGCAGGTCCGAGAGGAGGTGGTGGACGCGTTGGTGGGCCTCACCACGTCGAAGGGCACCGTGATCGGCGACGGGCTGACGGTGGCGCTGGATGCGATCGAAGAGCTCCGGTCCGGGACCCCGGACACGCCGGCGGCCGCCCTCCTCCTGTCCGACGGCCACGACACCGGGAGCCGGGTCACGCCCGGCCAGGCCGCGGCACGAGCGGCTGGCCTCGAGGTCCCGGTGTACACGGTGGTCGTCGGCCGGGTGCCCGAAGGCGAGGGCCCCGGCGCCGACGTGGGCGCGCTCGAGTCGATCGCGAACACCAGCGGCGGTGCCACGTACACGGCCGAGACGAGCGCCGAGCTCACCTCGATCTACGCGGAGCTCGGTTCCACCCTGTCGGTGAACCTCGAGGTCGCGCCGAGCACCACCCCCTTCGTGATCGCCGCGATCGCGCTCACCGTGCTTGCGGGACTCCTCCTCGTCTACCTGCCGCGCTGATCGGCGGTCCACGGATCCGTTCCGGCGAACGGCACCTGGCGGGTGGTCGGAGCCGCGTGAGCGCCCACCCGAGCCGGCAGGGGTAGGAACCTCCTCGCTCGGGTATCCCTTCGGCGATGCAGGATCTGACCCTGGAACGGACGGACGATGTGGGCGCGGAGGCGCTCCCGTCCGCGCGGGGACCGCTGAGCGCCACGATGCTCGGTCTGCTCACCGACGGGAACGTGGGGCGGCATCCGGCGCGGGTCCCGGACGATCCCTTGGGGGACGACGACCTCCATCTGGCGCTCTGCCTCGCCTACGAGCTCTCCTATCGAGGCCTGCCCGGCGTGCGTGACGACCTCGAGTGGGATCTTCCGGTCCTCGGCGCGCGTCGCGACCTCGAGGAGGCGTTCGAGGCCGGGCTGCGTCACACGATCGGGAGGGAGTCCGTCGCTCCGCGCGATGTCCCCGACCGGCTCCGGGAGATCGCCACGCCACCGGATGCCGACTCGCTCTCCACGTTCATCGAGCGGGAGGCAACCTTCGACCAAGCCCGCGAGTTCCTGATGCATCGCTCGGCCTACCAACTCAAGGAAGCGGATCCGCACTCCTGGGTGATCCCACGCCTGGACGGCGCCTCGAAGACGGCCGTCATGGAGATCCAGTACGACGAGTACGGCAGTGGCGACCCAGCGTGGATGCACTCCGAGCTCTTCCGCACCACGATGATCGCGGTCGGTCTCGATGGCTCCTACGGTGCCTACCTCGACCGGCTCCCGGGGCCGACCCTCGCGACCGTGAACCTGATCACACTGTTCGGGATGCACCGCCGATGGCGAGGAGCCCTCGTCGGCCACCTCGCGGCGTTCGAGATGACCTCGAGCCTGCCGAACCGCGCGTACGCGCAAGGGTTCCGACGGCTCGGGTTCGACGACGACGCGGTGCGGTTCTTCGACGAGCACGTCGAGGCCGACTCCGTCCATGAGGTCTTGGCCGGCGATCTGGCCGCCGGCCTCGCTGCGGAGGAGCCCGAGCTCGCGACCGACGTCGTCTTCGGAGCAGCCGCGATGGCGCTGCTCGAAGGTCGTTTCGCGGACGGTCTGTTGCGAGCGTGGCGGGCCGGCGACTCGACGCTCCTCCCGGCCGGCGTGCGGCCGTGGTGAGCCAGGATCTCTCCTACATCCTCCCGTACCGGAGCCGTCCCGGGGACGGGAACGAAGAGGAGCTCGATCGGTATGTCCGATGGCTGTCCCTGAGGGTCCAGCTGATCGTCGTCGACGGCTCGGACCCCGACCGTATCCGTGCGCATCAGGAGCGGTGGGCCTCGATCGCCACCCATACCGTGCCCGATGCGGATGTCAGATGCCTGAACGGCAAGGTCCGAGGCGTCCTCACCGGGCTGCGCCGAGCCCGGCACGAGCACGTGATCATCGCCGACGACGACGTTCGCTACGACGACGAGGCTCTGCTCCGGATGCAGGAGCTCCTTCGGAACTCCGACCTCGTCCGGCCACAGAACTTCTTCGACCCGATCCCGTGGCACGCCCGCTGGGACACGTCGCGGATGCTGCTCAACCGGTCGCTCGGGAACGATCACCCCGGGACCCTGGGCGTGCGGCGCTCCTTCCTCACGTCCATCGGTGGCTACGACGGCGACGTGCTCTTCGAGAACCTCGAGCTGGTCAGGACGGTGCTCGCGGCGGGAGGAAGGGTCGTCGACGCGCCCGGGATGTACGTGCGCAGATTGCCGCCCACCACCGCTCGATTCCTGGAACAACGTCCTCGCCAGGCGTACGACGACCTGGCGCAACCCGCCCGGCTGGCGTTCTTCCTGATGCTCGGGCCGGCGCTCTGGACGGTGGCGCGGCGTCGACCTGCGGGCCTCCTCGCGGCGGCCGGCGCATCGGTCCTCGTGGCGCAGGTGGGCCGGCTCCGGCACGACGGCGCCAGGGTCTTCGACCGAGTCTCTCCGTTCTTCGCCCCCTTCTGGATGGTGGAGCGCGCGTGCCTGGTCTGGCTGGCGGTCTTCCGGAGGTTCTCGCGGGGAGGTTGCACGTATGCGGGCGGCGTCATCCGGCGAGCGGCGACTCCCCCTCGGGTCCTCCGGCGGAGGCTACGGGGACGGCTCGCGGGCTGAACGGCACGATCTTGTGGGTGCCGTCGCAGAACGGCTGCGTGGCCGAGCGGCCGCATCGACAGATCGCGTTCACGCGGCGCCGGACCGGGACCTCGTCTCCGCGCTCGTCGACGAGGCGGATCGGCCCTCGCACGAGCAGCGGACCGTCCGCGGTGACGCGGACGACGCCCACCTCGGATCGGCGGCTCACGAGCTGCGCTCGCGACTCGACATGCCCTGGATCTGCATCTCGCGCTCCACGCCGATCTGATCCTCGATGCAATACCGGGTGGCCGGGCGCACGGCCAGCCTCTCGGGCCCGATCGCCGTCCCGCACGCCTCGCACGTCCCGTAGGTGCCGTTCGAGAGGCGGGCCTCTGCGTGGTCGATGTCGATCAGCTGTGCGTCGATCTCGCTGATGATCGAGAGATCCCGGGAACGTTCGAACATCTCCGATCCGGCGTCGGCCACGTGGCCGCCGGCGGAGGGGTCGCCGGTGGGATCGCGCTCCACGTCCTCCGCGACCTCCGTCAGGCTTGACCGGATGTCGTTGAGGCGGGTGCGCTCCCGTTCGAGCAACTTCTCGGTGCGGTTCCGGTCGGACATGGGTCCCTCCCGTGGTTGGGGCTCGTGGTGCCACCATTCCCATCCGGCGGCCGGTGCATGCGTCGACCAGTCATCGCTCGTCGAAGCACAGGTCCGCAGCCGCTGTTCCGCCTCGGCCGTTCGGCTGAAGGGCGGTCCATCCCAAGGGATGACCGTTCGACCGATTGACGGGTGACCTCGCTCCCAGCACGCTCAGCCTGTCCCGGGAAGGGGGGTTCCCTGAAAGCGCGACGTATCGCGATCGGTCTCACCATGGTGTCGCTGCTGGCCGTCCCGATCGCGCCCGCAGGAGCCGCTCCACGCTCGCAGGACCCGCTGGCTGGCACCGCGCGCCTCACCGACTCGGACGGCGACCACCTGGATGAAGAGCTCGAGCGACGCCTCCGCAGGTCCGGGCGAACGACCCGCCATGCCGTGGTCGTGGCCACGGATGGGTCGCTCGACCTCGCCGGTGCCCGCCGGGTCGCGGGCTCGTTCTCCGTCGGTCGCAGGCTGGAGATCGTCGGGGGATTCTCGGCCAAGCTCACCGCCGGACAGATCCGCCGGCTGGCCTCCACGCCCGGCGTCCTTCGGATCGACCACGACGCGGTCATCAGGGCCACGATGGACGCGGCGAGGTCTGATTACGGCGTCGACGCGGCCCGGGCGGATCTCGGGCTGACGGGCGCGGGTATCACCGTCTGCATCCTCGACACGGGTGCCGATCCCGGCCACGAGCAGCTCGACTCGAAGGGCATCGTCTGGCAGGACTTCGTGGGGACCGCCGCGACCCCGGTCGACGATCATGGCCACGGGACCCACGTCGCCTCGATCGCTGTCGGCGACGGCGTCGGCGGCCCCAACGCGGCCAGGTTCGGTGGCGTCGCTCCCGGGGCCGGATTGTGGGTCGGCAAGGTCCTCAACGCCCAGGGGTCCGGGAGCGAATCCGGGATCATCGACGCGATCGACTGGTGCGTCGACTCACCGGAGGTCGATGTGATCTCGATGAGTCTCGGGTCGGAGCTGCCGTCGGACGGTTCCGACGTTCTCGGTATCGCGGCGAACAACGCGGTGGCGAGCGGCAAGATCGTGGTGGCTGCGGCGGGGAACGCCGGCGATGCACCCGATTCCATGGCGTCGCCCGGCGCCGCCTCCGACGTGATCGCCGTGGGCGCGGCGTCGTCCTGGTCGGCGGCGGCCGGCGCCGTCAACCACTCGAACGGCATCTACCTCGCTCCCTTCTCCGGCCGCGGCGGTCCGACGTTCGCGGCGGATGTGAAGCCCGACGTGGTCGCTCCCGGCCTGAACGTGAGAGCCGCGGACGCGAACACCGGATCCGGCTACACGACCCTCAGCGGGACCTCGATGGCCACCCCCTTCGCCGCAGGCTCCATCGCGCTGGCGCTCGAGGCCTGGACCGGATCGGCACCGACGCCCGCCGCCGTCCAGGACGCGATCGAGGCTTCGGCCGAGGACTATGGACCGACGGGCAAGGATCCCGACTGGGGCGCCGGTCTTCTCGACGTCTTGGCGCTGACGTCCCGGGCGGCGGGGGTCTCGGGAGCGACGGCGTTCCCGACCCACGAGCATCTGTCCGGCACGGTCCCGGACGACGGCGAGTGGACGCACGAGTTCGAGATCGGCCCGGACGATCTCGGCGTGCCGATCGCCGTCTCGATCGTGCTCGAAGGATCGTGTGAGGACTTCCTCGGTTTCGGCTGCCTGTTCGGATGGGCCCCCGACATCGACGCAGAGCTCGTGGACCCGACCGGCGAGTTGCTCGACGTCAGCGTCTGCGCGGCGGTCGAGGCAGGCGATCCGTCTCCGGGACCATGCGCGATCGGGCGTCAGGAGACGCTGCACGCGATGCCGTCGGTCGCGGGAACCTACCTGATCCGCCTGTTCCCGTTCGGCGGCTCACCGAACGACGGACTCGGTGGAGCGTTCGACCTCGACCTGTCGACGGGCCCGGTGGGCGACGACACCACCCCGCCGCCACCGCCACCGCCACCCCCACCGCCACCCTCGATCCATGTCGGGGATCTCGATGACGTGTCGATCACCCTGTCGTCCACACGATGGCGTGCCCGCGCGACCATCCGCGTGCACGACGGAACGCACGCCGCGGAGTCGGGTGTCCTCGTGCGAGGGCGGTTCGGGCCGAACGGGTCGACCCTTTCGTGCACGACCGGGGCTGCGGGAGCCTGCTCGTTGAAGCGGGATCTCAAGCGAACCCGTCTGAGCATCGAGTTCGTGGTGTTGGGGCTCTCGAAGGAGGCACGCGCGTACCTCCCCGCGAGCAACCACGATGCGGACGGAGAGAGCAACGGCACCGAGATCGTCGTGGGCCCGCCGGAGGAGGCCCGGGAAACATAGAGTCCTGAAGGGGCGGAGCGGCGGCCCCCCCTGCGCCCCAGCGCGCCGCGGTTCCTCCGGTGGCTCGGGGCGGGCGGGAGGCGCTGTTCACCTGGGTCAAGGTGCTGCTGGGTGTGGGAGTCGCCTTCAGAGGACAGTTTTCGCGTTCGATGCTGCT
>CBHFMJ010000067.1:0-9703 GCA_965994715.1 uncultured bacterium
CCCGCTCCCCCACGAGGGGTCGCCCGTCCCCCGCGTCCATCCGCTCGAGATCCCGTTCGTGTGGTTCGGGCTCCAGTTGATCGAGTACGCGATCGTGTGGCTGCTCATCACGACGTTGCTCCCCGACTCGATGCCCGGTCCGGTCGGCTGGGCACTCCTCCTCGTGCTCATGGTCGGCCTCACGATCCTCAACTACATGATCCGACGCAGGTTCATCCCTCGGTAGAGCACCTCGAGGACCAAACCGCGGCTCGTTCGACCACCGACGAGGCCGGTGCTAGCGTTCGGCCGCCATGGTCACTGACGCCTCCACCGATCCCGCGCTGGACGCCGCGATCCGCGCGATCCCGTCGTGGGATGGCGCGGAGCTCGAGATCATCCCGATCGCCGAGGGTCGCACCAATCGGAACTTCCGCGTCACGGCCGACGACGAAGCCTTCTTCCTCCGTCTCTCCGAGAAGTCCACCGAGCTGCTCGGGATCGACCGGACCGCGGAGCAGGACTCTGTCCGAGCGGCCGCGGAGGCGGGCGTGGGGCCGGAGGTGTTCGCGTATCTCCCGGATCTCGGCTGCCTCGTGACCCGCTGGATCGACGCCGATCCCTTGTCCGAGGGCGATCTCGAGCGCGAGGAGGTGCTCCGTCCCGTGGTCGATGCGATCAAGGCGATCCACGCCGGACCGTACCTCCCCTCGTCGTTCGACCCGTTCCGGATCGTGGAGGATTACCGGCGCATCTCCGAGGAGCGCGGCGTGATCGTGCCCGACGCCTTCGACGGGGCGCACGAGAAGGCGTCCCGGATCGAGGCCGCGTTCGCGAGCGATCCGATGCCCCTCCTCCCCTGCCATAACGACCTGCTCGAGGCGAACTTCCTCCTGCGCGACGGCCACGTCTGGGTGGTGGACCACGAGTACGCGGGGATGGGCGACCCGTTCTTCGACCTCGGCAACCTCTCGATCAACAACGCGCTGTCGGACGACGCGCAGGAGCGACTCCTCTCCCTGTACTTCGAGGAGCCGAACGATGGGCACCGTGCTCGCCTGAAGCTGATGCGGATCATGTCCGACTTCCGCGAGGCGATGTGGGGCGTCGTGCAGCAGGGCCTGTCGACGCTCGACATCGACTACGTGGAGTACGCGACGAGGCACTTCGATCGGCTCTCCTCGACGATGGCCGACCCTCGCTTCGACGACTGGCTCGAGACCGCGCGAGGGATCTGAGCGGTGGCGGAAGATCGCGCGCGCGTCGTCGTGATCGGCGGCGGCGTGGCGGGAACGAGCATCGCGTACCACCTGACGCGTCTGGGCTGGACCGACGTGCTGCTCCTGGATCGGGGTGAGCTCACGAGCGGCTCGACGTTCCACTCGGCAGGGCTCGTGGCCCAGCTCCGGAACTCCGTGAGCCACACGCGGATGATGATGTACGGCGCGGAGCTCTACCCGAAGCTCGCGCATGAGACCGGCGTCGATCCCGGGTGGCACCAGGTGGGCACGCTGCACCTCGCGTCCTCGCCGTACCGGATGGAGGCGCTCGCGCGCCAGGCAGGGTGGGCGAAGTCGTTCGGCCTGCCGGTCGAGATCGTGTCGACCGAGGAGGCCCTCGAGCGCTTCCCGCTAATCGACGCGTCGCGGGTGCTCGGCGCCCAGTTCGTCCCGACCGACGGGCACATCGACCCGACCGGGCTCACGCTCTCGTTCGCGGCCGGCGCGAAGACCGCGGGCGCCCGGGTGCGAACCGGCGTGCGCGCGGAGGAGATCACCGTGCGCGACGGCCGCGTGACGGGTGTCGTGACCGACCACGGCGCGATCGAGGCCGAGGTCGTCGTGAACGCGGGCGGGATCTGGGCGCATGAGCTCGGACGACTCGCGGGCGTGGAGATCCCCGTCGTCCCGATGGAGCACCAGTACCTGATCACCCGGCCGATCGAGGGCGTGCGCGCGGACTTCCCGACGCTCCGCGACCCCGACAACCTCGTGTACGTCCGCGAGGAGGTCGGGGGGCTCGTCGTGGGCGGCTACGAGCGCAACCCGGATCCGTGGCACGTGAACGACTCGATCCCCCCCGATTTCAACCACCGGCTCCTGCCCGAGAAGTGGGAGCGGTTCGAGTCGATCGCCGACGGCGCGTTCCGGCTGATCCCGTCGCTGCAGACGATCGAGATCAACCGGTTCATCAACGGTCCCGAGGCCTTCACGCCCGACGACGACTTCATCCTGGGTGAGACCGACGTGCGTGGGTTCTTCGTGGCGGCGGGCTTCTGCGCCCACGGTGTGACCGGCGCCGCCGGCATCGGCCGGTGGACGGCGGAGTGGATCGTCGAGGGCGAGCCCTCGATGGACCTGTCGAAGATGGACGTCCGGCGCTTCGGGCGCCAGTACCGGAGCCGTGACCACGCTCTGGCGAAGGCCTACGAGATCTACGCGAAGCACTACGACGTCCGGTATCCGGGCGAGGAGAACGAAGCGGGTCGGCCGCTCCGGATGGCGCCGACGTACGGGCGCCTGGAGGAGCTGGACGCCGAGTTCGGCGAGAAAGCCGGCTGGGAGCGAGCGAACTGGTTCCGGTCGAACGAGGATGCCGGGCACGAGGACCGGCGGCCGCGGGGCTGGGCCGGCGAGCAATGGTCGACCGCGATCGTGGCCGAGCACCTGGCCGTCCGCGAACGAGCCGCGTTGTTCGACGAGACCAGCTTCGCGAAGTTCGAGGTCTCGGGGCCAGGCGCCCTGGACCTGCTGCAGCGACTGTGCGCGAACAACATGGACGTGCACGTCGGCCGCATCGTGTACACCCAGATGCTGAACCGTCGAGGCGGGATCGAAGCGGATCTCACGGTCACCCGTCTCGCCGACGACCGGTTCCGTCTCGTGACCGGAACGGCCTCCGGGAGCCGTGACCTCGCGTGGATCCGTCGGCACCAGGAAGATGAGGACGCCCTCGTCCGTGACGTCACGTCGGGTCTCGCCTGCCTCGGGATCTGGGGTCCTGCCGCGCGCGAGATCCTCTCGTCGGTCTCCGACGACGACCTCTCGAACGAGGGCTTCCGCTACCTCACCGCCCGCGACGTCGAGGTCGCGGACGTGCCGTGCTTCGCGGCGCGCGTCACCTATGTCGGCGAGCTGGGCTGGGAGCTGTATCCATCGACCGAGCTCGCGGTGCGGTTGTGGGATCGGCTGACCGAGGCGGGCGCACCACACGGCCTCCTGCCCGCCGGCTATCGGGCGATCGACTCGCTCCGGCTCGAGAAGGGGTACCGCTCGTGGGGTGCGGACATCACCCCCGACGACTCCCCGCTCGAAGCGGGCCTCGGGTTCGCGGTGGCGTTCGACAAGGACGCGGACTTCCTGGGCCGTGACCCGGTGCGACGGCTCCGCGACGAAGGCATCGCCCGGCGCCTCCGATGCCTGACGCTCGCGGATGCTCGTTCGTCCACCCTCGGGAACGAGCCGGTGCGCGTGGGCGACGAGATCGTCTCACGGGTCACGTCGGGCGGGATCGGCTACCGCGTCGGGAGGAGCATCGCGTTCGCGTACCTCCCCGACGGTCTCGACGAGGTGGGCACGAAGGTCTCGATCGAGGTGTTCGGGGAGTGGGTCGACGGGGAGGTCGTCGAGGACACGCTCTGGGACCCTTCCGGCGAGAGGATCAGAGCGTGATGGAGCAGCCCAGCTTCGACCTCGACGGGCAGGTGGCCCTCGTGACTGGCGCCGGCCGCGGCATCGGTCGCGACCTCGTCCTGGCGCTGGCGGCGGCCGGCGCTCGGGTGGCCGCGGGCGTCCGATCGCCCGGCGACGGGGAGTGGGTGGTGGCCGAGGCGCGGCACGCCGGCGGCGACGCGGACGCGGTCACGCTCGACGTCACCGACCGCGGCTCGATCGAGCGCGCCGTGGAGGAGACCGTCGAACGGTTCGGCCGGATCGACATCCTGGTGAACAACGCGGGCCTCGGCACGAACCACGACGCCCTCGACGCCACAGAGGAGGAGTGGGACGCCCTGTTCGCCGTGAACGTCCGCGGGTTGTTCTTCGCGAGCCAGTCGGCGGGTCGCCGAATGGTCGAGCAGCGGTACGGCCGCATCGTCAACATGGCGTCGCAGGCCGGTCTCGTCGGGATCCCGCGGCACGCGGCCTACAGCGCGAGCAAGGGTGCCGTGATCGCGCTCACGAAGGTGCTGGCGCTCGAGTGGGCGCCGTTCGGCGTCACGGTGAATAGCGTGGCGCCGACGTTCATCCGCACGCCGGGGACCGCCGAACGCCTCGATCGGCCCGAGTTCCTCGCCGACGTTTTGGAGCGGCTCCCGGTCGGTCGCGTCGGCACCACGACCGACGTGGCCGGCGCGGTGATCTACCTCGCGTCGCCGGCCGCGGGCCTCGTCACGGGGACCGTCTTGGTCGTCGACGGCGGCTGGACCGCGCGCTGACCTATCCAGGAGTGAACGTGTTGCCGTTCCACGCCGCGCGGATCCGTTTGCGGATCACTCCCGGAACGTCCAGATGCACCGACTCAGGGAGATCGCGTCCGCCGCAGTCGAGCAGGAGCACGATGTCCTCACTCTCGAACCGCTGGAAGTCCCGCTCGGGCCCGGGCGGATCGATCGAGGCTTCGAGGACGAACACGGGGTGGTAGCCGTACTCCATCGTGACGACCCAGACGTAGAGCACACCTCCCCTCGACCGCACGTATTCGATCGCCCCCGGCGTCGCCTCGATCCGCACGACCATCAGCGTGTGCCCGGGTCGGGGGCCCGTCAACGCCCGGCGTCAGCCAGTCGTGTTCCGAAGTCCGGACCCGCGAAGGCATCCCGCGCCCGTGCCCATCGCTCCTCCGCCCAGCCCCAGAAGTCGAAGTCGATCGAGGAGATCTCCGCCTGGATCGCCGCCCAGAGCGTCCATCCGACGTCAGCCATCAACGCCTGCAGGTCCATCCGCGCCAGGAGCGCCGGTGTCGCCTCGTCGAAGTACGCCTCGCAGAGCGCCGCTCGGAGGTCTGGGTCGAAGGCGCATTCCTGCGCCGTGTCGCCGAGCTCGAACGTGGGATCGTTGTTCCCGCTGTATTCGAAGTCGACGATCCACAGCTGTCCACCGTCGTCGATGTAGTTCTCGGCGAGGAGATCGTTGTGGCACGGGACCGTCGGAAGTGGCCGCCGGGCCAAGGTGCGTTCGATCCTCGCGACACCGTCGAGATGCCCTCGGAAGCCGTCCGGGATGCGGATCTCTCGTTCCGAGCAGACGCCGAGGTAGAAGTCGGTGAGCCGGAACATGTCGAAGTCCTGCAGGAAGCGTGGTCCAGCGTGCAACCGGCCGAGCGACGCCGCGATCCGCCGGACCTGCTCGGGCTTCCGCAGCGCCTCCGCCGACATCGTCGTCCCGTCGATGTACTCGATCACCATCACGTCGAGGTCGTCGAGCACCTCGACGATCCTCGGAGAGACTCCCGTCACGGAGGCGGCCGCCGCGTTGTGACGCTCGTTCACGCGATCAACCGCGAGAAGTTCCGTCGACGTCCCGGGGATCCGGACCACGTACCGGACACCCTCGACATCAACCAGGTGGTTGGTGTTGGTCAGCCCGCCCGAGAGTTCCGAGACGATCGTTTCGCGACCCCGCCAGATCGAAACCCGTTCGAGGACCTCCTCGATCGTGGTCACGCGGCGATCCTTCCGTCAGCGTCGACCAGCACGTCCGAGGCGACGTCGGCCGGGATCTCATCTCCGAACACCTCGACCTGGAACTCGTCTCCCAGGTTGACATCGAAGGGCAGGGAGGCGAGGGCGACGTTGCGGCCGACCGTGAACCCGTAGGCACAGCTGCGGATCCGGCCCACGACCTCGGACCCGGCGAGGACCGCTTCTCCACCATAGATCGGGACGTAGGCGTCGCCCTCGCCGACCAGGAGGGTCCGAAGCCGCCGTGAGACCCCGCGATCGCGCTGCTCGCGCAGCCGGTCGCGGCCGATGACGTCGCGGCCCACGACCGCCACGACCCGCGCGAGGCCGGCCGCGAGCGGCGTGTCGTTGGCCGTGAGGTCCGAGCCGAGGTAGCGGAACCCCTTCTCGATCCGAAGCCCGTCGAGGCACCGGTATCCGCACACCTCGACGCCGTGCTCCTCGCCGGCCGCAGCCAGCCGGTCCCACGCCTCGACGGCCCAGGGCGGGTCCACGTACAGCTCCCAGCCCGCCTCACCGGCGTAGCTGACACGCTGCGCCCAAGCAGGCGCCGGACCCAGACGCATCGCGCGAGCACTCATGCGCGGAAAGCCCTCGTTCGAAAGGCTCGCCCCCGAGCAGGCACTGAGGATCGCAGGGGCGGCGGGCCCCCAAAGCGCGATCACGCCGAGCTCTTCGCTCACGTCCCGGAGGGTGACGTCGTGCAACCCGCTCTGGAGCATGATGCCGCGGAGCCACCCGAGATCGCTGTCGATCGCGCCCGCGCCGGTGATCACGCGGAACCGCGCATCGTCGAGCCGGGCGATCGTGACGTCACCGACGATGCCACCACCGTGGTGCAGGAGCTGCGAGTACACGACCGAGCCCACCGCGACGTCGACGTCGTTCGCCGCTGTCCGCTCGAGCAGTCGGAGGGCGTCCGAACCCCCCACCTCGATCTTCCCGAACGAGCTCAGGTCGAAGAGGCCGGCACGCTCGCGGACCGCGCGGTGCTCCGCGCCGACGCGGTCGAGCCAAGGGGGCCGCGTCCACCCGAACGCCCGCTGCTCCGGTCCGGCGCGACGCCATGGCTCCCCCGGTTCGCATCGCTCCGCGCGCTCCCACCCGTGCTTCACCTGGAAGACGGCGCCGGCCTCCTGGAGCCGTCCGTGGAGTGGCGACACGCGCTTCGGCCGGCCCAGTTCATCGTGATCGAACGGGTAGCGCAGGAGGTAGTAGTAGCGATAGGTCTCCCGTGCGAGCTCCGCGATCCATCCGGCATCCTCATGCACGCGCCCGAACCGCCACGGCCGGTACGCCGTGAGATCGAGCTCGGCCTCGCCTGCGGTGATCCACTCGGCGAGCGATCTCCCGAGCCCACCGGCGCCCCCGAAACCGTTCAGCGAGAGTCCCGCGCCCATCCATAGGCCACGCACGTCGGGGACGGGGCCGACCAACGGGTTCGCGTCGGGCGTCATCGCATCGGGATGGCAGACGAGCTTCACGATCTCGGCGTCGGCGATGAAGGGGAAACGGCGCGCGGCACCGTGGAGCAGCTGCTCGAAGCGATCCATGTCGGGCGGCAGAGATCGGCCGCCGTGCTCCCACGGCGCGCCGTCGATCCACCGCGTGACCGGGTTGGGCTCGTACCCGCCGAAGACGACACCACCCGCCTCGGACCTGCCGTACACGAGGTTGTCGGGATCACGGAAGCACGGCATGTCTCGTGGAAGCTCCCAGCCGGGCACTGCCCTCAAGGCGATGTGCTGGTGGTCCACGGGCGTCGAGGGGATCCGCACACCGGCCATCGCGGCGACCCGAGGCGCCCAGATGCCAGCCGCATCCACGACCACCTCGCACTCGATCCGCTCGGCGTCGGTCCGAACAGCGACGATCTCTCGACGGTCCGACAGCTCGATCCCGGATACACGTCTCCCGGTCTGGATCCGGACGCCGAGGTCCCGAGCGGCGTCCGCGAGCGCGAACGTCGCCGTGTGCGGATCCAGGAACCCGTCCCCCGGCACCCAGACGCTCCCGAAGAGCGATTCCGGGCTCGTTGCCGGCATCAGCTTCCGTGTCTCCTCCGGCGACAGGAGCTCCACACCGAACCCGATCCCTCGGGCTCGTGACACCCCCCGTTGGAGTTCCCGGAACGAGTCCATGCTCGACGCGATGCGCACGCTCCCCACGGTGTCGAACACGCCGAGCTCTCGATACAGCTCCACCGAATACCGACGGAACGCCATCATCGTCGGCGAGGGATTGAACATCGTCACGAGCCCGGCAGCGTGCGCCGTGGATCCGCTCGTCAGCTCGCCCTTCTCCAGCAGCAGGACGTCCGTCCACCCGGCGCGCGCCAGGTGCAGCGCCACGCTGCATCCGGTGACGCCGCCGCCCACCACCACCGCGCGTGCCCGATCGCTCACTGAGGTCTCCCCGGACGGAGGAGGCGGGGCCCTGGCGGCCCCGCCCCCTTCCGCCAGTCGTTCAGCCCCCTACTCCGGCGGGATCTCCCGGAACGCGTACTCGACCTTGAGGCCGGCGCCGGCCCGGACCTGTCGCATCACGAGATACACGAGCAGGCCGAACACCGCGGTCCCCAGGACGATGTAGTACGGGAACCAGCCGTTGATGGAGGCCGCCAGGCCGAGGTTGTCCACGAAGAGGAACGAGCCGACCATGAAGGCGCCGAGCAGGAACCCGAGGCCTCCGATCACGGTCACCATCGGCGTGTTACCCAGCTTGTACTCCACGCCGGGCGACGCCTCGTACACCTTGGCGGCGCGGTACGGCAGGAGCGCCGCCGCGAGCGCCGAGAGCGTCATCACCGCCCCGTTCGCGAACGTGATCCCCAAGGTCCAGCGGAACCACTCGCCGATCTTGTTGTACCCCCAGATCACCGGGATCGCCGCGAGGAAATACGCGATGTGCGCGTTCACCGGCGTCTTCCACCGCGGATGCACCCGCGCGAACCAGTCGGGCAGAAGACCGTCGAGCCCCTGCGCCACCATGATCCGCGTGGTCCCGATGTAGCAGTTGCAGACGATCTGGAACGAGTTGAGGATGTAGCCGACGCCGATGATGCCGATCAGGATCGGGCTCGAGGTGAGCGCGATCGCGATCAGGTTGGGCATCAGCGGCACGACCCCTTCTACGAGCTTCGCCTCGGAGACCAGGTACCAGTAGCCCGAGGACGCGACCATGATCCCGTCCTGCCCGATGCCGCTCTGCATCGCCTGGGCGAGCAAGATCAGCAGCGCGGCCGTGAACGCGAGGGAGCCCACGATGATGAAGACCTGGCTCCGGAACACGTTGGCGTTCTTGATCTCGCCGCCCTGCTCCGAGGAGTAAGTCGCCCACTGCAGGCTGGTCCACGCGATCGGCGCGACCATCAGGGTCCCGAAGAGCCAGAACGGCGGGTTGAAGTTCACTCCGGCGTCCGCGGCCGCAGCCTTCGCTGTTGCGAAGAACCCCTGCGTGCCGTCGGTAGCCGCTGCGAACCCGTTCAGGCTCGACTGGAACTCGCCAGCGCTCGTCGTGAAGAAGAGGATCAGCATCACCGCGAACGAGGCGAGGATCGCGTACCACATCACGTACTGGAACCGGACGTAGTTGCGGAACCCCGTCACGAGCAGCACCAGGGACAACGCTGCGTTCAGGATGCTGATGACGATGATCCCGTTCGAGCTCGCGGCCCATGCACCGGCGTCGATCAAGGCCTGGTTCTCCAGCGTGACGCCGAGGCCCAAGAGGGTCGGCGCGATGCCGAGGACGGCCATCAGCCATCCCGACAGCGCCACCCACTGCAGGATCCAGACGACGAAGAACGCGAAGACCACCGTGAAGCCGAACCCGCCGCCGAACACGCGGCTCTGGAACACGTAGTCGCCGCCCGACCTCGGGAGCGCGGTCGCGAGCCACACGTAGGCCAGCGCGATCGGCAGCTCGAATAGGAAGGCGAACAGGATCCCGAGCACCAAGTTCGATCCTTGGAACGCGGTCGGGGCCCAGACGTAGGTCCAGGGAAAGATCCGCCCCATCGTGAGGACGTTGTAGATGAAGGCC
>CBHFMJ010000068.1:0-9641 GCA_965994715.1 uncultured bacterium
GATTGACTGTCGGCCGACGCGGGGGGGGCGATCACGCTCGACAACAACGGCGATGCGCCCCACCCGTTCACGGTGGAGGGCAAGGACGTCGACGTGAACCTCGACGCCGGATCCTCGGGCGAGGCGGACCTCGGGACCGTGGATCCGGGGACCTATACCGTGACGTGCACGTTCCATCCGCAGATGGAGGCGACCCTCACCGTCGGGTGACGGTCAGAACCCGAGCCGCTCGAGCGCCTTGGGGTCGCGCTGCCACTCCTTCACGACCTTCACCCGGACGTCGAGGAACACCTTCGTCCCGAGGATCAGCTCCATCTCCTCGCGAGCCCGCGTGCCGATCGTCCGGAGCGTCTGCCCACCCTTGCCGATCACGATCCCCTTCTGCGAGTCGCGTTCGACGATCAGCGATGCATGGACCTTCACGAGCGCCTCCGTGATGTCGAGCTCCTCGATCGTGACGGTGATCGAGTGCGGGAGCTCCTGGCGGGTCACGTGGAGCGCCTTCTCGCGGACCATCTCTGCGAGGCGGGTCTCGAGCGGCTGATCCGAGATCGTCTCCTCCGGATAGAGCGCCGGACCCTCCGGGAGCATCGCGAGGACCATGTCCCGGAGCATGCCGACACCCTTCCCGGCCTTGGCGGACACCGGGACGATCTCGTCGTAGTCACCGACCTCCGCGGCCGCGGCGAGCTGGGGCACGACGCCGTGCTGACCCGTGACGTCGATCTTGTTCACCACGGCGATCTTCGGGCACCCGTGTGGACGGACCCGGCGCTCGTACACGAAAGCGTCGCCCCGCCCGACGCCGGAGGCCGCATCGAGGACGTGCAGGATCACGTCCACGCCCTCGACGGCGTCGCCGACCATGTCGTTCAGCCGGGCGCCGAGCTCGGTCCGAGGCTTGTGGAACCCTGGGGTGTCGGTGAAGACGGCCTGCGCGTCCTCTGTCGTGAGGACGGCGTGCAGGCCGCGACGGGTCGTCTGCGGCTTGTCCGAGACGATCGACACCTTCCGGCCGACGAGCGCGTTCACGAGCGTCGACTTCCCGACGTTGGGGCGGCCGACGACGGCGATGATGCCGGAGCGGGTGACGCTCATCGCTCGTCGAGGTCACGGGGACCGAAGGCGTCGGGCAGCAGATCGGCCAAAGCCCAGTACCGGCGCTCGGCGCCCGACGCCGACTCGGCGATCACGGCCATCCCTTCCCCGAACTCCCACAGCACCTGACGACACCCTCCGCACGGCGGAGTCGGCTTCGTTTCCGCGTCTGTGACCACGGCGATCGCCCGCAACGATGTCTCTCCCGCGGCAACAGCCATCGCAACCGCGTTGCGTTCGGCGCACACCGACAAGGGGTAGCTCGCGTTCTCCATGTTCACGGCCGTGAAGATGCGCTCGCCGGCCAGCAGAGCCGCGCCCACGTGGAAGCCGCTGTACGGAGCGTACGCCGCGGCCCGGATCTCGCGGGCGGCGGCGACCAACTCGTCGATGCGCTCCGGCTCGATCGGGGTCACGTCGCCACCTCCGGCTCTTCTCCGTTCTCATCGGGCGCCCGCGTGATCAGCACGCTCGCGATCCGTCGGCCCTGGACCTTGTCCGCCTTGAGGTTCAGACCGCGGAACGTGACCTCCTCGCCGGCGTCGGGCATCCGGCCGAACAGGTCGAGCATCAGGCCCGCGACCGTGTCCCATTCCTCGTCCGGGAGCTCCGCGCGGAGCAGCTCGTTCACGTCGTCGATCGAGACCTTCCCGGAGACTCGGTAGATGCCGTCGCCGAGCTCCAGCACCTCGGGCTCCTCCCGGTCGTACTCGTCGGCGATCTCGCCGACCAGCTCCTCCAGGAGATCCTCGAGCGCGACGATGCCGGTCACGGAGCCGTGCTCGTCGTAGACGAGGGCCTGATGGAACTTCTCCTGCTGCATCTCCTTCAGGAGGTCCGCGACTTTCTTCGATTCCGGGACGTAGTGGGCGGGACGAACGATCTCCGAGAGCGGGGTGTCCTGCCGGCCCTGGTGCACGGCCTTCAGCACGTCCTTCGCGAACACGACGCCCTTGACACCCCTCCCGTCGTCATCGTCGTCGAGGGACTCGTGATACACGGGGATCCGGGAGTACCCGTGCTGCAGGACGAGCGCCTGCACGTCACGGAGCGTCTTGTCGTCCTCGATCGCCACGATGTCCGGCCGCGGGACCATCACCTCGCGCGCGATCGTGTCGCCGAACTCGAAGATCGAGTGGATCAACTCCTTCTCGCCCTCGTCGATCGAGCCCTCCTCCGACCCAACTTCGGCCATCGAGCGGATCTCCTCCTCCGAGACGAACGGCCCCTGCTTCAGGCCCTTACCGGGGAGCAGCACGTTCGCCAGGCCGATAAGGAACCGTGTCGGGAGCTCGAGGACGCGGCCGAGGAACCACACGACCGGCGCCAGCGTCAGCGCCACTCGGTCCGTGTGCAGGACCGCGAACGTCTTCGCCATCGCCTCGACCACGACGAAGTACAAGATCGTGAACACGAATGAGACGACACCGACCCACGGGCCGCTGCCGTCCTCGGGGCCGAAATCGTTCTCGGCGAGGATCGCGACGAGGATGGCCGAGCCATTCTGCACGAACATCACCGTGAGGTAGACCGCGTTCAGGTAGCGCGGTGGATCGGACTCGATCTTCACGAGCGTTTCGGCGTTGCGCCGACCGTCTTCCTCGAGGGCCAGCGCGCGGATCCGCGACGTCCGTGTGAGCGATGCCTCCGCGGCCGCGAGAACGGTCCCGAACAGCACCAGCAGGAGCGCGACGAGCCAGAGCGAGCTCACGGGGCGCGCACCCCGCTGTAGCGCTCCTGCCGCTCCCACATCCGGGTGCGCGCGTCCTCGTCCTCGTGGTCGTAGCCGAGGAGGTGCAGGATCCCGTGGACGAGCAGCAGGCGGATCTCCCCGTCGGGATCGACCGGGTTGTTGCGCGCAGCCTCCGCCGGCGCGACGACCACATCGCCGAGGTGGCGCGTTCCTTCCCCGTCCTTGGCTCCGTCATTGGCTCCGTCCTTGGCGGGTCCTTCGGCCTCCTCGACGAGCGGGAACGACAGGACGTCCGTCGGTCCCGGCTCGTCCATGAACCGCTCGTGGAGCTCCTCGATCTCGCCGGTCTCCACGAAGGACACCGAGAGCTCGGCGCGATCGACCCCTTCGCCTCGCAGGGTGTCGCGGGCGAGCGAGCGGAGCCCCTCCACATCGAGTTCCCGCCGCTGACGGTTCGAGATCAGGACGCGGGGCCAGGCACCGTCCGCCGGTCCAGGGTCGACGGGATGGTCGTCGTCGGCCATCAGTCGTCCATCCCGAGGCGCTGCTGACCGTAACGGTCGTAGGCCTCGACGATCTCCTGGACGATCTTGTGCCGCACGACGTCGCGACCGCCGAGCCGGCAGAACGAGATGCCGCGGATCCCCGAGAGGATCTCCTCGATCACGAGGAGACCGGAGCGCTGCCCGGTGGCGAGGTCCACCTGCGTATCGTCGCCGTTCACGACGGCCTTCGACCCGAACCCGATCCGCGTGAGGAACATCTTCATCTGCTCCGGCGTGGTGTTCTGGGCCTCGTCGAGGATGATGAACGCGTCGTTCAGCGTTCTGCCGCGCATGTAGGCGAGGGGCGCGACCTCGACCGTGCCCCGCTCCATCAGCCGCGAGAGGCTCTCGGCGCCGGTCATCTCGAACAGCGCGTCGTAGAGCGGGCGCATGTACGGATCGATCTTCTCGTAGAGCGTCCCCGGCAGGAACCCTAGCCGCTCTCCCGCCTCCACCGCGGGACGGGTGAGGATCAGCCGCGAGACCTGGTGATCCTGGAGCGCGCGTACCGCGGTGGCGACCGCCAGGTAGGTCTTGCCCGTGCCGGCGGGTCCGATCGCGAACGTCACCGTCGCCCGCCGCATCGCGTCGACGAACCGCTTCTGGCCGACCGTCTTGGGCACGACCGAGGTCCCCCGCGCGGTGAGGAGCGTGTCGCCCAGCACCTCGCTCGGGCGCATCCTGGCCGTCCCGTCCTCGCCCTCCACCCACTCGTCGCCGCCCTTGATCAGCTCGATCGTCTGGCCGACGGAGGAGTCGGAGAGGTGATGGCCCTTCTCGAGCAGGGCGAGGAGCTCTTCGAAGAGATGCGAGAGCTGTTCGGCCTCGTGCTCGGGGCCGGTGATCGTGATCTCGTTGCCCCGGACGAGGATGTCGGAGGAGAACCCGGCTTCGATCAACTTCAGGAACGCGTCCTGCTGGCCCAGGAGCGCCACCATCGGCTGGTGGCCGGGGACGAGGATCTTCACTTGCGTGGTGGCGGCTGCCACGTGTCGCGCTCTCGGGGGTGACCCCGTTCCTCCTGTTGTCGAGAGCGGGACCCGTCTGGGTCCCGCGACTCGCATCCTATCGCGTTTATCCCGGCGGCCAGCCCATCTGCCGCCCACCGAGGAGGTGGAAGTGCAGGTGGAACACGCTCTGGCCGGCGTCCGGGCCGACGTTCGTCACAAGGCGCCACCCCGACTCTTCGATCCCCTCGGCGGCGGCCAGCTGCGTAGCCGCTTGGGCGATATCGGCCAGGAGGTCCGCGTGCTGATCCTCGATCTCCGCGATCGAGCGCACATGCTCCTTCGGGATCAGCAAGATGTGCGTCGACGCCTGGGGGTTGGTGTCGCGGAACGCCACGAGCCGGTCCGACTCGCGCACGATGTCCGCCGGGATCTCGCGCGCCGCGATGCGGCAGAACAGGCACGAGCTGTCGGTCTGCATGCCCGGTGTCCCTCCTTCTCCGCTCACGGCCGATCGGTCACGGACGATACTCGGGTCGCCGGAGTGCGCGCGGCGCGGCGCCGTTGCCTCCGGCACCCGCGTCGCGGATCTCGGCGAACCGCTGGAGGAGCGTGCGCTCCTCCTTCGAGAGGTCGCGGGGCGTCACGATGTGCAGCGTCACGAAGAGATCGCCACGCCCGCGGCGCTGCAGGTGGGGAACCCCTTTGCCCTTGAGGCGCAGGACCGTGCCTGACTCGGTCCCGGCCTCGATCCGTAACCGCTCCGGCCCGTCGAGGGTCTCGACGTCCACCTCGCCGCCCAAGGTCGCCTGCGTGATCGAGACATCGAGGACGCCGTGCAGGTCCTGGCCCTGCCGGATGAACGCGTCCGACGGCTCCACCTCGATGCTGACGATCAGATCGCCGGCCGGACCACCCGAGACGCCGGCATTGCCCTCGCCGCCGACCCGCAGGTCCATCCCCTCCAGCACTCCCGCGGGGACGTCGAACGTCACCGTGGCGGTCGACCGGATGCGACCATCGCCGCCGCACTCCTCGCAGCGGTCCCGGATCTCTTCACCGGTGCCTCCGCAGGCGACACAGGGCGTCGCGGTCATCACCGTGCCGAAGATGCTGCGGCGGACGGCCTGGACCTCGCCGGCGCCTCCGCACGTCCGGCACGTGATCGGCGACGTGCCCGGCCGTGCTCCGCTCCCACCGCATCGCGCGCACGCCGCGCGGCGTTCGATCTCCAGCCGCTGCTCGACGCCGAAGATCGACTCGGGGAACGTCAGACGGACGCGGATCCTGAGGTCCTCGCCCCGACGGACCCGCGAGCGAGGGCCACGCGAGCGGCCGCCGAACCCGCCACCGAAGAACATGTCGAAGATGTCCTGGATGTCGCCGAACGGCGCGCCCTGCGGCCCGGCGGCGCCGAACTCGTCGTAGCGTTGGCGCTTCGTCGGGTCGGACAGGATCTCGTAGGCGCCGGTGATCTCCTTGAACCGTTCCTGGTCCGCGGGGTCGGCGTTGACGTCCGGATGCAGGGTCCGCGCGAGCTTCCGGTAGGCCGCCTTGATCTCCGAGGGTGACGCATCCCGAGCGATCCCGAGGATCTCGTACAGATCACGCACGGCCGCCATCGCCTAGGCCTCGTGCTCGATGGCGATCTCCGACAGGCGCTTCGCCACGGCTCGAACGGATGCCATCGCCGAGAGGTAGTCCATCCGTGTGGGACCGACCACGCCGATCGTCCCGACCGTCGCCTCACCTGCCTTGAACGGCGCCGTCACGATCGACGCCTCCCACTCCCCCGTCGTGGGGTGCTCCGCGCCGATCGTCACCCACACGTCCTCGTGATCGGCGGCCACGTCCTGGAGGACCTGGAGCATCTCCTGCTCGCGTTCGAGGGTCTCGAACAGCCGGCGGAGCGTCTGATGCCGCCATGTCTGCGTCTCGTCGGTCAGGTTCGACACGCCGCCGACGACGACGTGCGCGGCGCCCTCCCCCTGCGTCGCGGTCCGCAGCGTTTCCGCGACGTGCAGGAGGAGATCGTGATCCGCGGTGGATGCCTCGGCCGCGAGCTTCAGCAGGCGAGCCTGCGCTTCCACATAGGTCAGCCCCCGGAGTGGCTGCAGCCGATCCTCCAGCGACCGCAGGAGGTCGACGTCGATGTCATCGGGGCGATCGATCACACGCTTGTCGACGCGTCCGTGCTGGCCGATCGCGAGGATCATCACCGTCGGACCCATGTCGATCACCTCGAGACGGACGAGGGGCTCCTCGGCGGCGCCCGGAGGGACGGCGAGGCCCGCGTACTGCGTGAGCCGGCTCAGCAGCTGCACGGACCCCTTCAGCACCTCCTCGATGTCCGTGATCGCCTCCGCGAAGTAGCCGGCGATCGCGCGGCGGTGCGCGTCGCGCAGGCGAGCGCCGTGGGGCTGCGTGTCCACGTAGTGGCGGTAGCCGAGGTCCGTGGGGATGCGTCCTGCGCTCGTGTGCGGATGCGTGAGGAACCCGAGCTCCTCGAGCGCGGCCATCTCGTTACGGATCGTCGCGCTCGACACGCCGAGACCCGAGCTGTCCGCGATCGTCTCGGAACCGACGGGTTCCCCGGAGCGGACGTACTCCTCGACCACCGCGTTCAGGACGGCAGCCTTCCGCAGACCGAGCTCGTGGCGCTGCTCCACCATGGGGCCCATGCTACTGGCACTCTCGGTCCTCGAGTGCTAGGTGCACCAGTCGATGGCGCCCAGGGCGTCCAGGAGCTGGTTCGTCGCGGCCTGCGCATCGCCACCGCCCTCCGCCACCTCGACGTAGCTGCCGATCGCCGCGACGACGTCATCCACGAGGTCGGCGCGCTCCGGCTCGCCGGCGGCGCGCAGCGCATCGGCGTCCGCCGACAGCGCGTCTGCCGCTTCTCCCAGGGCGCCGACCCGGAGGACCTGGACGTCCACGAGGTCGCGGCACACCTGGTTGGCGGGATCGTCGATCGGGGACGGTGACGAGGGCGTCGGCGTCGGTGAGGCGGCGTCGTCCGATCCCAGTGACCGCGTCAGGAGGTAGCCCGCGACGCCGAGCACAACGAGCGCGCCGATCACAACCGGCAGCGGGGCACCCACGCGGGAGACACCGCGGCGGTTCCGCCCGTGCGGTGTGCCGCAGTTGGGGCAGGTCCACGCGCGCACGCCGGGGCGGGTGTGATAGCGCTCGCCGCACACGGTGCACCGCACGAAGTGCCACGTGCCTGCGCAGACGATGCACCGATAGCCCTCGGCGTCCGCATCGATCTCCTGGCGGGTCTGACACTGGGGACACGTGACCTGGGCCATCGGCGGCTCATGCTACCCGTGGCAACCTCGCGGAGAGTATGCGAGCCGCGGCCGCCAGCGCGATCACGGCGGCGATCGCGAGGAGGCCCGCCACGAAACCGATCTCCTCGCGGAATCCGGGCGGCGGGGGATCGCACAGGCGATCCAGGACCCCTTGGAGTCGCACCCGGAGGTCAGGCGCCGCCGTCGACATGTTCCGGAGCTGATACGGGTCCTCAGCGAGGTCGTAGAGCTCCCGCTCGCCCGTCTCGTAGACGGCGTAGAGGTATCGGGACGTCCGTAACGCGCAGTAGGTGGGGATCGGGTTGGTCCCGCGCATGTGCTCGATCAGCAGGGCGTGGCGCCACCCGTCCGGCCGTCCCCCGAGCAGCGGGAGCAGGCTCGTCCCATCCGCTCCCGGGAACGGCACCCCTGCCGCCGCCGCGATCGTCGGCGCCAGATCGATGTTGGCGACGAGGTGGGGGTCGGTGCGTCCGGGAGCCGATCCGATGATCCGATCGGCCCGGATCACGAGGGGGACCCGGATCGCCTCCTCGTAGGGAACCTCCTTCTTGACCCAGCGGTGCTCGCCCCACAGCAGGCCGTTGTCCGACGTGAAGATCACGAGCGCGTCCTCGAGCCGTCCGGTGTCCTCGAGCGCGCCGAGCAACCTTCCCACCGCGCGGTCCAAGGCCTGCAGCGTCCGGTATTGGTCGATCCGTAGCGTGTCGAGATGCTCCGTGCGATCCGGACCGAATCGCGTCATCGCGCGCATGTGCGCCGGCTTGTCCGAGACGTCCGGCTCGTCGAACGACGGCGGCCGCCACGGAGGGAGGTCGGCGAAGAGCCCCCCGTCTTCCGGCGACGGGGTCGCGGGGGCGTGCGGCGCCGGCGGAGCGTAGACCGCGAACACCGGTCCGTCGGTGGAGCGGATGAATTCCTCGGCCCGAGCGGCCAGCAGATCGGTCGAGTAGTCCTCGACCGCGGCGCCGAAGCGCTCGATGGTGCCGTCGATGGTCAGCGTGTACCCGAAGTACTGCGAGTGCACGAACGCGATCCAGCGGTACCATCCCGGCGGCACGTAGCCGGCGAGCGCGTCGGATTGGTACGAGTCCAGGTACTTCCCGAAGAGGCCGGTGCGGTACCCGCCGGCGCGGAGCGCGGTCGCGATCGTGGTCGCGTCATCGAACGACTTGAAGCCACCATGCGGGAGGCCCTGCCGGTACACGCCGGTCGTGTGCGGATACTGGCCGGTCAGTATCGACGCTCTGCTCGGGCAGCAGAGCGAGCTCGTCGTGAATGCCTCGGAGAACGTGACCCCGCGCTCGACGAGCGAGCGCTGGACCTCCGGCATCGCCCAGAGGGTGTCCCATCGCTGGTCGTCCGTGATGATGAGGAGGATCGAGGGCGGTTCCTCCTCCTGGGCCAGCGCGGGGGTGGTCAGGCAGAGGGTCGCGACGACCGCAGCGAGGCAGGCGGACGCGAGGCGGGACGTCCTCGAAGCGCGCCTGAGCGGGCCAAGAAGAGAGGAAGAACGAGCGGGCGGCATCGCCGCCGGAGCGTACCCCGTCCCGGTGCGTGACCGAGAAACTCTTGGGCCATGACAACCGATCGAGGTTCCGAGGCGTCCTACGATCGGTGACGGTCAACGATCGACGAGAAGGGAAGCGCGACTGGACGACGCCGAGATCCGCGGGTTCCTGGCGCGCGACTACCCGCGCGTGGTGAACGCCGTGGCCCTTGCGTCCGGGAGCTACCCCGCTGCGGAGGACGCGGTGCAGGAGGCACTGGTGCGAGCCTGGATGCGGTCGGAGCGAGGAGAACGACTTGAGTCGCTGCCGGCGTGGGTGGCCGCCGTGGCCCTGAACCAGACGCGGAGCGGCTGGCGGCGCGCGATGGCGGAACGGCGAGCCCGGCTTCGGATGCCGCAGCGGGCAGCGGTTCAAACGCCCCCGAGCGAGGACCACCTCGAGGTCGCGAGGGCGCTGTCGACGCTCCCCCGCCGGCAGCGAGGGAGCCGTTCGGGGATCCGAGCGTCACGGTGAACGACGCCTTCCGGCCGGTGACC
>CBHFMJ010000069.1:0-9577 GCA_965994715.1 uncultured bacterium
GGTCGTGACGAGGGCTGTGGTCTGCAGGTCGCCGATCAATCCGTGCTCGGAGATGAGCGGGTACCGATCCATCTGGGGATTTCCTCCTTCGCGATGGCGTCCGATGCTGGGCGCGTCTTCAACGGATGAGCAACGTTCACCTGCATCTGTGAGCGCAATCCGCGCTCACGACGCGGCCCCCGTCAGCGTACGCACCCACACTGGAGCGATACTCACTCGATCGCATCACCCGGTTGGGATGAATCTGCCCACTCACGCTTGCGCGGGGCAGCGAGATCCCGCAGCTCGCTGAGGCCTCGGAGCCGCGGATCAGACGAAGGATGATCGCGAGACTGAGACCCGAGCAGACCTGATGAATCATCCACATCGGACGATGCACAGCGGTGGCCGAGACCGGAACATCATCGCGAGCAGATGAGCAGGGGCATGCCCGGGCACGCAGGGGATCGCTGAAGGATCGCGGTCGAGTTCTTCGCGGGTGCGAGGCAAGTGGACGAGCGACGGCGGAAGGAGAGGCGAGTGAGCATCGGACCGGTACAGCTGATCGCCCTCGGGTTCGACAAGCCCGATTTTCAGGGCGAGATCGTCGATGAGCTCGAGAGGTTGCGGGGCAGCGACAAGGTGCGCGTGATCGACGCGCTCGTCGTCTACAAGGACGCGGACGGCGAGGTGGCCGCCCTCAAGGGGAGTCAGCTCTCGAAGGACGAGGCGGAGGAGTTCGGGGCGGTCGTCGGAGGGCTCTTGGGACTCGGAGCGGCGGGTGAGGAAGGCATGGTGGCCGGCGCGATGGCCGGCGCCGAGGCCGCCTCCGACGGGATCGACGTGTTCTCCGAGGAGGAGGCGTGGGACGTCTTGGCGGAGATCCCGAACGACGCTGCGGCCGCGCTCATCCTGCTCGAGCATCGATGGGCGATCGGGCTCCGGGACGCTGTCGCACGCGCCGGAGGTTTCCGCGTCGCCGAGAGCTTCATCAGCCCGCTCGACCTCGTGGAGGTGGGGCTCCTCGCCTCCGCGGAGGCCGAGGCGCTCGCGGCTGCCGAAGCCACGTCGCAATCGTCCACGTAGTCGATCCAGCGAAAGGAGGAACGCTCATGATGCCGGGGAGAAGGGTCGCGCGGCGCACCGCGCGGCGCACGTCGAGACGGATGGCGAGTCAGATGGAGGCGCAAGCTCCGCCGCCGGCCGCCGCTCCTGCCCCGCAGGACGAGATGGCCGAGCTCCAGCAGCTCGCCCAGATGAAGGAGCAGGGCATCCTCACGGAAGAGGAGTTCGCGGCGAAGAAGAAGCAGATCCTGGGGATCTGAGCATCAGCGAACCGAACTCTCATCCCAACCGGATGATGTCTGCCGCGACCGCGGTGGCTACCTTCGGGAACTTCACGTGAGCTGCCTGGAAAGGAGAAGGGATGGAACGGAAGAGCGGTGTGGCAGTCGGCTTCGCGATGTTCGCGGCGATCATGCTGATGATCAACGGATCGTTCCAGATCATCGCCGGGCTCGCGGGGATCTTCGAGAACGAGTTCTACGTGAGGACGCCGAACTACTTCCTGGAGTTCGACGCCTCCGCGTGGGGATGGATCCACCTCATCTGGGGCGTGCTCGTGCTGATCGGGGGGTTCGGCGTCCTACAAGGATCGCTCTGGGGGCGGACGTTGGGAGTCATCGGGGCAGCTGGAAGCATGCTCGCGGCCTTCGCCTTCATCCCGCTCTATCCGATCTGGTCGATCGTGGTGATCGCCGTCGGTGTCACGGTGATCTGGGCGTTGACCGCACACGGAAGGGACATCGTCTCCGAATAGCCGAGTTGGAGGCGAGAGGCCTCCAACACACGGGCGCTCGCTCGCGGGCAGCCTGCTGAGTACAGATGACGGATGCCGACGGTCACGAAGGCCCGGCAGGACGGACCTCGGACGCCCGGGCGGAACATGCCTACGGCGAGGAGACCTCGCCGTTCCGACGACCGGCCCGCAAGCCCGCCGTCCAGAGGCTCCTTCCGGTCTCGGGGGAGCTCACGGGTTATGGCGGAGGAACGCTCCGCCGAGATGTGCTCGCGGGGGTCACGGTGGCGGCGCTCGCCCTTCCGGCCGGCATGGCCTATGCGGAGCTCGCCGGACTTTCACCCGCCGCCGGGCTGTATGCGCTCTTGCTGCCCACCGTTGCCTACACGCTCCTCGGCTCCTCCCGCCAGCTGATCGTCGGGCCCGAGGGATCGATCGCCGCGCTCGTCGCGACCGCGATCATCCCGGTCGCGGCCGATGATCCCGGTCGATACGCCTCACTCGCGTCGCTCCTGGCTCTCCTCGTTGCCGCCATCTACCTCGTCGCGAGGATCATCAGGCTCGGTTGGGTAGCCGACTATTTCTCGCGGGCTGTGCTCGTGGGCTACATCCACGGCGTGGCGGTGTTCCTGATCATCGGGCAGCTTGAGAAGCTGTTCGGGCTCGACATCGAGGCCGCCGATCCGATCCCGCAACTCCTCGAGGTCGTGCGGGAGGTCTCGGGGCTCCATTCCACGACGCTCGTGGTGGGGATCGCCTGCCTCGCACCGCTGCTGGCCCTGCGATGGATCGCTCCGAAGTTCCCGGGCCCCTTGATCGTGGTCGTCGTCGCGATCGCCGCCTCGGCGTTCCTCGACCTTGAGGCGAAAGGGGTGGCGGTCGCGGGGAAGATCCCGCCGGGACTGCCCGGGTTCGACATGCCTTCCTTCACGGCTGGCGACATCTGGGCCCTCCTCCCCGCGGCCCTCGGGATCTTCTTCGTCGGTTTCTCCGACGCGATCCTCACGGCCCGATCATTCGCGGGGAAGCACGGGCAGCATGTCCGGGCTGACCAGGAGCTGGCCGCGCTCGGCATCGCCAACGCCGCCGCCGGTGTCACGCAGTCCTTCGCCATCGGTGCCAGCGGTTCTCGGACGGCGGTGAACGACCAGATGGGAGGGCGCACCCAGATCGCCGGGCTCGTCGGCGCCGGGAGCATCGCGCTGGTGCTCCTGTTCCTGACGGAGCCGATGCGCTACCTCCCGAAGGCGACGCTCGGCGCGGTCATCGTCGGGGCGGCGGTCGGACTGATCGATCCGGACGCGTGGCGGACGCTCGCCAGAACGCATCGCTTCGAGGTCATCATCGCCGCGACGACGATGATCGGGGTCGTGGTCGTCGGCGTGATCGGGGCGCTCGGGATCGCGGTCGCGCTCTCGATCGTGGACGTGATCCGTCGGAGCGCGACTCCCCACGACGCCGTCCTGGGATGGGTCGAGCGACTAGGCCGCTATGCGGACGTGAGTCTTCATCCGAGCGCCCGCGTCGTACCCGGCGTGCTGGTCTATCGCTTGGACGACGGTCTGTTCTTCGCGAACGCCAGCTACGTGCGCGGACGGATCAACGAAGCGGTACAGGGCGCTCCAACTCCCGTGCGATGGCTCGTGTTCGATGCCGAGGCGCTGACACAGATCGACGCAACGGGCGTCGCCGCATTGGAGCAGGTGATCGACGGTCTCCGCGCTGAGGACATCACGTTCGTCGTAGCCCGATCGAAGGGACCGATGCGAGCCTCGTTCGACTCCTCGGGCCTCACTGAGAAGGTCGGTGAGGCCAACTTCCATCCCACGGTTCGGGCCGCGGTCGATGCATTCCCAGGGGCATCGAAGGCGCCCGCCTGATTCGACAGCCGGTGCCGCTCGATCTGATCTCGGTTTGACCAGGGGAGTTCATCCGAACAGGATGATGCCGGGTGTGACCATCGGGTCCCTTAATGACACCGACGCAGGAACACCGACCCCGGAGGACGTTGCCGGGAAGGAGGTAGAGAAGTTGAACCTCGGTGAATTGTTGTGGGGCATGCTCGTCTTCTTCTTCTGGTTCATGGCGATCTGGATCTTCATCCAGATCTTCGCGGACATCTTCCACCGACGCGACCTGTCCGGCGCGGGGAAAGCCGGCTGGATCATCCTGTTGTTCGTTCTTCCTTTCCTGGGTGCCCTGATCTACTTGATCGCTCGCCCGAAGATGACCGAGCAGGATCGTGAGGACATCCGGCGCATGCAGGTCGCGCAGCAACGCGCGTCCGGCTACTCGCCCGCTGAGGAGATCGAGATGCTGTCGAAGCTCCGAGACTCAGGGGAGATCTCAGCCGAGGAATACGAGCGGCTGAAGGCACGGGCGCTGGTCGAGGTCTAGGCGAAGCGAGAGCAGGGAAACAGGGCCTCCTGACTCCGGAAGAGGTTCGCCGCGGTGAAGGCCGAGATCATCGGGCCGTAGTCGGTACCTGTTCCGGCACGCAGGGCCACCCGACGTGCAGGATCCTTTCTTGGGTTCCGTGTAATCCATGCGGATTACGGCAGCGGTATGAGGTCGAGACCGGTCCATCGCGAGGGGGATCGACGGACGGCGCGGCCGTCGCGTGTTCACTCATCGTTCGTTTGCGGCAGATACCGACCCGTGCAACACTTCGCTTTCTGAGCGCGCGCGCCTAGCGCTGGCGCACCCCAGCGGCCTCGAGGCCGCGGTGACTTGGTGCGAACGGGTCACGCCGGAATCGTCAGGGGCCGACGGGTCGTTGGGGGACGGGAGCCGCGACAAGCGCGGACGTGCGCTCGAGGCCATCGGCAGCCGTTCGACCGGGGGGTGACAAAGCTGAAGACGACGGGGAGTGGCGACCGAGGTGTCGATGTTCGCGACCCGTCGACGTCCCGGGAACGGAATGGCACGAAGGTCATCCAGCTCCCCGAGTCGCCCCTGCTCCGGTCGAGCCGCTCCGGACTCGCCGAGACGAAACTCCACCCACCATCTGTGCGCCGCAAGGACCTCGTCCCGCGGACGGAGTTGGTCGCTCGGCTCCAGGGTTCACGAGCCGTCCCGTTGGTCACGGTCGTTGCCCCCACGGGGTATGGGAAGACCACACTCTTGGCGCAGTGGGCGGCGAAAGATCGCCGGCCGTTCGCCTGGGTCACGCTCGATGAGGATGACAACGACCCGACGGTCCTCCTGACCTCGATCGCTGCTGCGCTCGATCGCGTCGGGCCCGTCGACCCGAAGGTCTTCGATATCTTGGCGTCGGTCCGGGTGGCGATGATCCCCGCCGCGGTCCACAGGCTGATGGAAGCGCTCGACTCGATGTCCCGACCGACGGTCCTCGTCCTCGACAACGTGAACGCTCTCCACGACCTCCGTTGCGTCGATGTGATCGAGATGCTATCTGGCGACGTGCCCGCGAAGATGCAGATGGCGCTCGCGGGACGAAGCTGGCCTGGACGCTCCCTCGCTCGTATGCGCTCGGATGGTGCCGTACTCGAAGTGGGCCCGAGGGACCTCACGATGAACGAGAGGGAAACGGCCCTCATCCTGAAGGGCATGGGATTGCACGTCAGACGACCATCCGTCGCGGCGCTCACGCTCGCGACGGAGGGCTGGCCCGTCGGTGTGTACCTCGCGGGGCTCTCCTGGAGGGAAGGCGTCGGCGATTCTGTCGTGGCCCCGAAGTTCTCCGGCGACGACCAGTTCATGATGGAGTACTTCTGGTCGGAATTCCTTTCAGATCGGTCTCCGGAGGATGTGCGGTTCCTCGAGGAGACCGCGGTCTTGGATCGGATGTCGGGACCGCTGTGCGATGCCGTACTCGGACGGGAGGGGTCCGCCGAGGTCCTTCGATCGTTCGAGGCGGCGGATCTGCTTCTCACACCATTGGATCGGCGGCGGGAGTGGTTCCGGTATCACGGATTGTTCCGAGAAGCGCTGCTGAATCGGTTGCAGCACCGTGACCCCGATCTCGTGCTCGAAGTGCGACGGCGAGCCTCCGACTGGTGCCACGACAACGACCTCCTCGAGGAGTCGGTCGGCTACGCGATCGCCGCCGACGATGCCGAGCGAGTCGCAAGGCGACTCGTCGATATCGCCTCGCCGATGTGGGCCGCAGGTCGCGCGCTCACTGTGGAGCGGTGGTTCGATTGGCTCGAGGCACACGGACCGCCAGATCCCTATCCACCGGCCGCGGTCCAGTGGGCGTGGATCCGAGCCCTGACGGGACATCCGGCGGATGCGGAGCGTTGGGCGGACGCGGCCGAGCGAGCGTCATTCGACCAGACCTTGCCTGATGGGAGTCCCTCGATCGCTTCCTGGCTCGCGTTGCTCCGTTCGCTGCTGTGTCGCGATGGGATCGACCAGATGGCCGGCGACGCGAGGATCGCCCTCGACGGTCTGTCCAACGGGAGCCAGTTGCGAGCGACGGCTGTGCTGCTCCTCGGCATCTCACACAAGCTCGCCGGCGACGCAGAGGCAGCCGATGCTTCGATGGAGGACGCGGCAGAGCTGGGAGATCGATACGGGGCGGCCCCTACCGTCTCAGTCGCCTTCGCCGAACGCTCGGTGATCGCGATGGAGCGAGGCGACTGGGCAGATGCCCGGACGTACGCTCGAGAAGCGCGAAGGATGGTCGAGGCCGGCGGCTTGCGGGACTACATGACGAGCATCCTCACCTACGCGATCGCTGCCCGGGTCGCCCTGCATGAAGGCGACGTGACCCGCGCGAAGCGTGACCTCGCCCGTGCTCATCGGCTGCGGCCCCTCACCTCGCGCGCGGTCCCTCACCTGGCGATCCAGGCTCGGCTCGAGCTCGCCCGAGCTCACCTCACGCTCGCGGACCCTGCGGCCGCCCGGTTGCTCATCAGGGAGGTGGGCGACCTCTTGCGGAGACGACCGGCGTTGGGCGTGCTTGCACAGGAGACCGAGGACCTGCGGATACAGCTTCGAGCCATCAGCGGAGGGACCCCGGGAGCGTCGACCCTCACCACGGCGGAGCTCAAACTCCTGCCGTTCCTGCCGACGTACTTCTCGTTCCGTCAGATCGGGGAACAGATGCACCTCTCGCCCCATACCGTGAAGACACAGGCGATCTCGGTCTACCGGAAGCTCGGCGTCACATCACGCGGTGAAGCGATCGAGCGTGCCATCGCCCTGGGTCTCCTGGACGCCTAGCCGATCCGCGGCTCCGCTCGACCCGGGCACGTTTCATCCCGTGAGGATGATGAAAGCGTGGAGGCTCTCCGGTGTGATGGGCGTGGATGGGATCCCTCCGGGCGGACCCTTGAGAGGAGTCGACCCCGCATGGAGAGCGAGCGCACGCTGCTTTCGCTGGCCCTCAATGATGAGTCTTCCGTGCAGTCGGCCTTGATGGGGGAGACGGAACCAGGGGTGGGATGCGCGCTCGATCCGCGGACCCAAGCACTCGTTCGGCTCGGCGTGCTGATCGCCATCGACGCTGCTCCGGCGTCGTACGGATCGAGCGTCGACTCCGCTCTCGCGGCCGGTGCGACGGTCGACGAGATCGTCGGCATGCTGTGCGCGGTTGCGCCTGTCGTCGGCTTCGCCCGGGTCGTCGCCGCGGCACCGGCGGTCGCCAGCGCGCTCGGGTACGACATCGAGTCCGCGCTCGAGAGGCGCTAGGCCGTGGGAGAGTGCGGGGCGCGAGGGGCGACATCGCCTGAGACCCCGCTTCGATGCTGAAGGCGATCGCGCTCGGGACGCTCGCGCAGTCTGCACTGCTGCTGAGCGGGTTGCTGGTGTACTGGATCAACTTCCCTCCGACGTTCGTTGGGGTCCTCGCCGGGTTCGGCGCCGGCGCTTTGATCGAGGCGGTCGCCTTCGACCTCGTCGCGGAAGCGCAAGACCTCAGCGGCCTCCAGTTCGCGGTCTGGATGCTCGTCGGCGCCGCGATCCTCCTCATCGGTGACCGCATCGTCGAGAGACGTTTCGGCGACGAGGGCGGTGGAGGTGCCATGGGCATCGTGGTTGGCTCGATGGTCGATGGCGTCCCGGAGTCCGCGATCTTCGGGATCCAGGTCGCGACCCGCTATCCGATCACCGTCAGCTTCCTCGCCGCGGTGTTCATCTCCAACTTCCCTCAGGCGATCGCCCCCTCTGCCGATCTCGCGAAGAAGGGATGGAAGATGGGGCGGGTTGTAGGCATGTGGGCGCTCGTCTTGGTTGCCTGTGGTGTGGCATCGGGCCTCGGATACCTGCTCGCCAGCAGCTTCTCGGGGGTCGCCGGGGACCGCATGGCGGCGCTCGCGGGTGGTGGGCTCCTCGCGATGCTCACCAACTCGTTGATGCCGTTCGCGTTCGAACGCGGCGGGCAGCTCGCCGGCGTCGGCACGGTTCTTGGCTTCTGCATCCCATTGATGTTCTGATGGGGGACATGTCGGGGGAGCGACCGGATCGGTCTCGGCCACGGCGCCTGATAGAAGCCTTCTATTCGCCGAACAGCTACGGCTTGGTGCTGCTCCTCATCCTGCTTACGTACGCCATCTCGGTAGCGTTCACGGAGGGCCGGGGTGTGTCCATCGTCGTCGCCGTGCAGATCGCGACGGTCTGGGTGGTCCTTCGAGCCTCAGAGGCGCGTCGCCGCCTCCAGCTGATCGCCGGCGCGTTCGCAATCCTCGCGACACTCACGGTGGTCCTGAACCTCGTCTTCCCCGACCAGGTCGCCAACAGAGGCGTGATGGCCGTGGTGAGCGGTTTGCTCTACTTGGGCGCCCCGTCCAGCATCATCCGTCACCTGGTACTTCGCCGCCAGATCGACCGGGAAACCATCCTCGGCGCGATCGCCGCCTATCTGATGATCGGGATGTTCTTCGCGTTCGCATACCGGGCACTGGGGGACATCCAGGCAGGTCCGTTGTTCGGTCCATCGGGCGATGGGACGTTCCCACAAGACCTGTTCTTCTCCTTCACGACGCTCACCACGACCGGCTACGGCAACCTCATCCCCGCAGGGAACCCGGGCCAATCCTTCGCCGTCCTCGAGATGCTTGTCGGGCAACTCTTCCTGGTCACCGCGGTGGCGAAGGCGGTCAGCGCTTGGCAGTTTCAGCTACCTGCGGATGCGGGTGAGCCTCCGAACGACGGCTGAGTGCCGAGATCTACTCCTGCGCCGCGAGCTCCGGCGGCCGCACTCGATGCTCCGCGGTCGCCACTCCCCACAGGAACAAACCGAACAGGACTCCCACGATCGCGACCGGGATCCAATCGATCCCCGTCAGGAAAAGCACCAGCGCCGCGATGACGCCGCCTCCGATCCGCACGGGATCCGCGTGGTCGGCCACCCAGACATCGAGCTCACTCCCACCGGGCCGCGACGCTGTGACCCGTTCCAACCAGCTGGCGGTTCGTTGGAACCACTCTGGCCGCCCCAGCAGGTACGCGAGGAGCGCGGCGATGACCCCGATGATGAGGACCAACAAACCAGCCTGGCGGAGGCTCGAGCTCACCTGGTCGAACACATCCTGTGCTGCCGCTTTCGCCCCGGGGCCTTCGATCGCGTCGACGATGCTGGCCTCGACGCGACGGAGGAACACACCGGCGAGGAACAGCATCGCGACCACGCCGACTCCCAACCAGATCACCGCCCGGCGGTGGTTGGGCGCCACCATGATGGTGAGCGCCACGAGGATCAGGCTCAGCAGGAACGTTGCCACGACGAGTCTCTTCATCGTTCGAACGGCGTCCTGGTAGCCGGACAGCTCCTCGGCGCTCATGATCGTGACCTGACCGAAGTCCGCCGGCAGCGACACACCGAGGGCAGAGCTC
>CBHFMJ010000070.1:0-9561 GCA_965994715.1 uncultured bacterium
TTCCCCTCGGCGCGGGACAGATACAGCGGATAGCCCGCGGCGACGAGCGAGAGCAGCAGCACGCCGACCACGACGCTCGCGAGGAGGCCGGGGTACCGGACGAGTGCCAGAGGGGCTTTCGCCCAGAGAGGACTCCCCCTCGCTCGGCGTCCCCGGATCCCGCGCCCCGCCAGTGCCCCTCCTCCCCGATCGGCTCGATCGGCCCGCGTACCCGGTACCTATGTCGGTGCGGGTCGTTCGGTTGCGAGGGTAGCGGGAAGCGCCCGGCGGGCCCTGTCGGATTCCCTGCCCTGACCCGTTCCGACAGCTCCGGGTAGAGTCGGGGCCGTGAGGGGCACGAGCCAGGGGGCGATCGTGCGCGGTCGGACCGGCGGGCACCTGAGCTCGCTCCTCTCCGTCATCGGCGCCGCCATCGTCGTCGTCGCCCTCGGCGCGGGACCGGCCGCCGCCCAAGAGGACGGCGCCTCCTCCGATCGAGATCAGATCGTGCTGACGGGCGAGCTCCTCATCGCGGCCGAGGACACCGTCGATGCCGCCGTGATCCTCGACGGCCCGGCTCGGGTGGACGGGACCGTCCGCGAGACGCTCGTCGTCCTCAACGGTGACGCGGAGATCTCGGGGACCGTGCACGAGGACGTGGTCGTGCTCAACGGTGATGTGGTGGTCCGCTCCGGCGCCGAGATCGGAGGCGACCTCGTCACGCAGTCCACGCCGCAGGTCGAGGAAGGCGCCACGATCCGCGGGGATCGGACCAACGTGATGACACGGTTCGACTTCGATGTCGCGGGCGGCTTCGCCGGGCGCATCTGGTGGTGGGTCGCTTACTCGGCCTCGGTCCAGATCCTCGGCCTGCTGCTCCTCGCGTTCGCCCCGCGGCTGTTCCCCGCCGTCCGCGAGGCCGCGACCAACGGGATCGGCTCGTCGATCGGTTGGGGCTTCGGGCTCTTCTTCCTCCTGCCGATCGGGTCGGTGCTCCTCCTCATCACCCTGGTGGGAATCCCGCTCGGTCTCTTCACGCTGCTCGCGCTGGCCTTCCTGTACACGCTCGGCTACGTCGTCGCGATCATCGGGCTCGGGACCCGGTTGCTCAGAACGACCCAGTCTCGGTTCGTGGCGTTCCTGGGCGGCTGGGTCGCCCTCCGCCTCCTCGCGTTGATCCCGTTCGTCGGCGGATGGCTCTGGTTCCTCGGCAGCGTCTGGGGACTCGGGCTGCTCGCCGTCGCGATCCGTCGCGGCCACGCCGGGGACACCGCGGCTCCCCCACAGCCGATGCCTCCGATGCCGGTCGGCGTGGCCTAGCTCGTCGCTCCTTCGCTCGCGACCACGGAGATCGGTGGCGGCCCGGCGAGATGCGATCGACCCGTGAAGAAGGCCGCCGCGTACAGGACCGCGACGACGATCAGCAACGCGCGGTACCCCACCATGAGGGCCCCGTACTCGAGCACACCGCCGACGATCGCGCCGAGGAGGTTCGTGCCGAACGCGATGCCCGACGCCGCGACCTCGCGGAACCGATCCGCGAACACCAGGTTGGCGATGAAGACCGGCGTGAAGCCCAGAACGATCGCGGCCACGAATCTCGGGATGAAGTCGAGCCCGAGGAGCGACTCCGGCGGCACCGCCCACGCGAGCACGACCGCGCCGAACAACGGTACGTAGAGCCGACCGGGATGGCGGAACCGGACCCGCCGCGCGACCTCGATGGCCAGGAAGACCGACACCAGGATCCCCGCGAAGACGAGCGCGTTCACGAACCAGGTCGTCCCGAACAGCAGCGCGAACCGGACGACGTTCGAGGTCTCGAGCAGCAGGAACGCCGCACCCATGAAGAAGAGGTCGACGTACGGGCGCATCTGCCCGAACGGGCCGGCCGCCAGACGCACCGCAGCGAGCGAACCGAGGAGGATCGCGATGAGCGTCACGAGGTAGAACGCGGGGATCCCGTGCCCCACCAAGTAGGCGAACGGGTGATCGTCGGTGACGGGTGCCGGAAGCTCGGCCGGCCGCGTCCACCGCTCATCGCACACTAGGTCGCCCGGCCGCATGCTCGCGGTGAGGACGGTCCGCGGCCTCGGTCCGGAGCCGGGCGCCAGCTCGAGGCACGGCGGATCCCCGAAGACCCCGGTCAGGGCGTCGGCGTAGCGATCCACCACCACCGGCAGGTAGTAGTGGTACATCGAGATCGCGCCGTTCGGCTTCAGGTGGTCCCGGACCTCCTGCATCGCCTCTCGGGTAAGCAGGTAGCTCTCGAGCCGGAGCGACGACTGACCGGCGAGGACCGTGAGCGAGTCGGGGATCGCGTAGAGGACGAGGTCGTAGCGGCGATCGGTGTCGTGGAGGAAAGACCGGCCGTCCTCGATGTGCACGGTGACCCGCGGGTCCTGGTACGGATGATCCGGATGTCGGTCGCGGCCGAGCCGATACAGGAGCGGATCGATCTCCACCGCGTCGACGCGCTCGGCGCCGTGCGCCAGCGCGATCGTGACGTCGTTGCCGCTCCCGGCGCCGATGATGAGCACCTCTGTGAGCGGGTTGGTGGGTGCGTGCCGGTACGGCTCGAACCGATGTTCCTGTGTCGCCTCCATCAGCGCCAGTGGCATGATCCGCTGGTGGGGACGGCCGTTCACACTGATCGACACGGTCCCGTCGTCCACGCCGGCGCGGGTGGTCACCCGGTAGTACGGCGACCACAACGTGTCCGGCGCGAAGGAGAGCACGCCCAGGACGACGACAGCGACGGCGAGCGGCACGAGCTGCATCGCCCGCCTCCCGGCGCCGACCGCGACCACGATCGCCGCCGCGATAAGCCCCCACACGAACGGTGAGGCGTGGAGGAATGAGAGAACGGAGAACGCCGCGATCCCCAGGATGCTCCCGAGGATGTCCCAGCGGTACGCCTCCAGCGGCGGGAATCGGACGAAGACCCGCCCCACGCCTTGAGCGATCGCGGCCATGATCAGGAAGGCGAGCAGGAAGACGAGCCCGAGGGAGAGCCACTTCGGGAGTGCAGGCCACCCGAACCCCCCGACGAACTGCAGTCGGCCCGCCACTCGGCCGCCCTGCACGGGGAACACCGCCAGGAAGAGGACGAGGGCCGCGAGCAGAGCGGGGAAGAGCCGGAAGAGATCGCTCCGGGCGCGGGCGCGCAGGAACCCGATCCCCACGCCGAGGAAGCTCGCGAGCAGCACGAAGTTCGTGAAGAAGGACAGATAGACGACGTAGGCACCGCTCCACCTGATCAGCCCGAGCTCCACGAACAGCATCAGGAAGCTGAGGAGCACGAGGCGAGCGCGCGAGGGCGCTTCTACGCGGACGGGGTCGGGCTGCTGGGGCGCGCGCTCGACCATCCGGGGCGGATGCTAACAGCGAGCCGAAACGTGCTCGCTAGGAACGTGTGGCGGGACGGGCACGGGTCGATCTGGTGCGGCGATCCGAGGCCGGATGGCACTCCATCGCGGCTCGGAGCAGTGCTTCCGCGTCAACACGTGTCTGCTCGGGGGCGAGCCCCGTGTCGTCGAGCACGTCCAAGAACGCCTCCACGCAGAGAGGGTCGAAGAGCTCGCCCGCCCCCGCCGCGATGTGCGAGACCGCGCGATCGAGCGCCCACGCGGGTCGGTAGGCGCGGTCGGACGTAAGCGCGTCCCACACGTCGGCGACGCCGACGATGCGGCCCGCCAGCGGGATCTCCTCACCTTGGAGCCGATCCGGGTAGCCGCTGCCGTCCCACCGCTCGTGATGGTGGCGGATCGCCACCAGCGAGGCGCGCAAGGAACGAGCACGGCTGGCGAGCTCCCACCCGACCACCGGATGACCCTTGATCGACTCCCACTCTTCGTCGGTGAGCTCGCCCGGCTTGTTGAGCACCTGATCGGGGACGCTGATCTTCCCGACGTCGTGGAGGTACGCCCCCTGGTGCAGCCCTCGGAGCGCTTCTGGCTCCAGCCCGAGGCGGAGGCCGATCCGCGATGACATCTCGGCGACCCGCCCGGAGTGACCGTGCGTGTATGGGTCCTTCACCTCGACCGCGCCGATGAGTGCGTCCAGCGCCTCGGGGTGCCCGCGCGTGATCTGCTCGAGTGGATCGCGTACGGAGATGCCATGTATGGCGCCCGACAGGCTCCGCGACCGACGGGTCTCAGCGACCACGGCCCACGATGTCGCGGCGAAGCCCGCGAGCAGGTAGAGGTGGTAGTCCCACCACGACAGGCGCCAGAGCTGACCGAACCCCAACGACAGGATCGCCGCCATCGACAGCCAGCTCGCGAGCACGAGCGAGAGCTCGATGCGATCGCGTCCGAGACGCCACCGCCGCCAGTGCGCGGAGCCCGTGAACAGCAGCGACAGGGCGCTCGCCAACAGGATCAGGGATCGGAGGAGATCCTCTCCCGGGACGGGGCTGGCTCCCGACAGCACCGTAGGGTCGACGACGATCACCATGCAGCCGATCCCGATCACGACCACCGAGGCTGCGATGCTGAGGCGCGGGGCAACCGCGACCACACGAGCGATCGGGCCTTCGTCCCAGATCGCGGCTGCCAGGCATGCGGCGAACCCGATCAGCGCGAGCGACCCGAGTCGGCCCACCCACATGTTCAGCGGTTGGCCGAGCATGCCTGGCGTCGTGAGGCCGTGAGCGAGCATCAGGAATCCCACGGACACACAACCGATCGCGAGGAGCACCGGAGCCGCCCGGCCATCCCTCGCCGCCGCGACCGCGGTCGCCAAGGCCAGGAGCAGTGCGCACGCCGCGATCCCGCTCACGATCACGAGATGGAAACGCGGCGACTCGAAGACGGGATCGAGCGCCGGGATGGAGCGCCCGGCGAAGAGGAGGAGGGCAGGACCCAGCAGGAGTCCGAACAGCAACAGCGTCCCCCAGCGTCCGAGCGGACTCCTCAGCGGGGAGCTCCTCTGGATGAGACTCATGCCTCGTTCCTTCGTCGGTCACACCGGCAGGAGGCCCCGGCTCGGGGCCCTCCGTCGCTACCCAGGAGGCATCGACCTCTGTCCTGAACGTCTTGAGGAAGGCCCTAGACTCCGGCGCGTGGCAGCGGCACTGCGCGTCGGCGTGCAGCTCCCGGAGGTGGAGCGCGAGGTTCGGTGGGCCGAGTACGCGTCGATGGCGCGGACGGCCGAGGAGGTCGGCTTCGACTCGATCTGGGTCGGCGACCACTACCTCTACCGGGACGACGGCCGTCAGGAGCGAGGGCCGTGGGAAGCATGGACGCTGCTGGCCGGTCTCGCGACGGTCACCGAGAGGGTCACCCTCGGCCCCTTGGTCGCGTGTCTCAACTTCCACCACCCGGCGGTCCTCGCCAAGACGGCAGCGACCGTGGACGAGCTGAGCGGCGGGCGGCTCGTCATGGCGCTCGGCGCCGGGTGGAACCGAACGGAGTTCGATGCGTTCGGCATCCCGTACGACCATCGCGCGTCGCGCTTCGAGGAAGGCTTCGAGATCGTGCGACGGCTCCTCGACGGCGAGCGCGTGTCGTTCGAAGGCCGCTTCCACCGGACGCGCGACGCCGTGCTGCTCCCCCGCCCAGCGAGGCGTCCCCCGATGATGGTCGGCTCCACCGGCGCGCGGATGCTCGCCGCCACGCTGCCGTCCGTCGACGTCTGGAACACCTGGTACGACTGGTACGGGAACACGGCGGAGGGGTTCGGCTCGAAGGTCCGGGAGATCGACGACGCGTGCGAGCGGGCCGGACGCGACCCGGCCACCCTGGAACGGAGCGCGTGCGTCCTCATCCGCCTCGGGGATACCGCCGAACGACCGAACGAGGCGGGCGTCACGCCGCTCCACGGTCCCCTCGACGCCATAGGCGCCGGCCTCACAGAGATCGCGGCTGCCGGCGCCGACGAGCTGATCCTGGTCGTCGATCCGATCACCGAAGGATCGATCCGAGCCCTCCGTCCTGTGGTGGACGAGCTCCAGCGCGGTGCTATCGTCGCTCGCCGACGCGCGTGAGGGGGTGAGCGTCGATGGCGGGCGGCGGCACGATCGAACGATGCGAGGAGCACCCCTGCTGCTTCAGAGCGCCCGGCATCCTCGCCGCTCCGGGCTACGAACACCTTGCCGGCGACTGGCACCTCCAATGGTGGCCGGACGACAGCGCCTGGTTCCTGGTCCCGCCTCGAGGCAACGTGCGCGAGGTCCGGGTCCTCGGGGGAGCAGACCCGCCCGGCGAGCTCGCCGTGGAAGGCGCGCTCTTCGACGACATCCGAGCCGAGATCGCTCGCGGAGGACTGTTCCCTCCCTGCTGACCGGGGGATCCTCGGAGGGTTACCCTCGCCGGCGCATGAGGATGACCACCACGACGATGATCACGATGAGCACGAGCGATCCCCCTGTGAGGAGATTGTCGTTCCCGGGGTTGTCCGCGTCCTCGCATGCCGTGAGGAGTGCCGCGATCGGTACCAGCGTGAGGAGCCTTCTCATCCCAGACCTCCATGATCGGAGTGTTCGCTACTCGCCTGTGGTACCCGTGTGGCAACGCGCCGAACCACGAACGCGCGACTTTCCTTTCCGATCGATCGGCGGGACGATGCTGACATGGCCTCGTACTCCGTGAACAAGCGCGCCGTGGCGCGGGCGAGGGAGCTCATCGACTCCCACCAGTACGTCCTCGAGAGCTCGTGGGGCGACGTGCAACCGAGCGCCGAGGAGGAGAACGCGCGTATCTGGAGTCGCACTCGTGGGACGACTACGCGGAGTGGTTCCTCGGGCTCACGGAAGGCGCCACGGATGAGACCAAGGCACGGTACGGGTTCGTCTACGGGGACTTCCGGCGTCTCCATCGGAGCGGCTTGATCGCCTGTCAGTACCGAGCGGCCGAGTGGCGACACAAGGACGTGGAGCTGGCGGCGCACAACCTCTTGCAGCATCTCGACAGCACGCGAGCCTGAGCTCTCTCACCCGCCGAACCGCTCCTCTATGCTTGCCCGTTCCTAGGGAGCCCATCGATGCGAGCGGACCCCATCATCCCTGCGGTCAAGCGCACCTCGCCTCGGACCGCCGTCCGTCGGCTCGCGCTCGGCCGTTTCATCTCCTACACGGGGACGGTGGCATCCGGCACCGCGCTCAGCTACTCCCTCTATGCGGAGACCGGCTCCGCCGCCTGGGTGGCCGCCGCGATGATCCTCACGTGGGGTGTCATCGGACTGCTCGGACCGATCAGCGGTGCGATCGGCGATCGCTTCGACCGGCGCCTCGTGATGATCGTCGGGGAGTCTGCGGCCGCTGCCTGCTGGCTGGTGATGGCGTTCCTCACCGACCTGCCCGTCATCGTGCTCGCCCTCGCCTTCCTCGCCTCGGTGTTCGAAGCACCCTTCCCGGCTGCGTCCGGCGCGGCGATCCCCAACGTCGCCGGAGGGGAAGACCTGTCGTGGGCGAACAGCCTGATCTCGATGGGCCGGTACGCCGGCCTCACCCTGGGACCGCTCTTGGGCGGCGTCCTGGTGGCCTCGGTCGGCGCTCCCTGGGTCTTCATCGGCAACGCGGTCTCCTACCTCGTCTCGGTGGCTCTTGTCGCGAGCGTGCGAGCGGATTTTGCCGATCCCGAGCGGGTCGAGGAGGAGGCCGAAGCACACAAGGGCCTCGCCGCCGGCTTCCGGTTCATCCGACGGGACCGGGTGCTCACCTGGCTGCTCCTGTCCTGGGTCGTCTTCATCGTGGGGATGGCGTCGACGATCATCGCCGATCCGGTGCTGGCGGACGAGTTCGGGTGGGGCTCGCTCGGGTACGGCCTCATCACGTCATGTTGGGGGGCGGGGACGATCGTGGGGGCGTGGCTGGGGCGGAACATCCGCGAGGACCGGGAGGCCGTGTGGCTCGTCGGGGGCAGCGCCATGATCGCGTTCACGGGCTTCGCCGTCTTCCTCTCGCCGTGGTTCTGGCTCGTGCTCGTCTGGGTCGCGCTGTTCGGTCTCGCCGACGGTCCGACACAGGTCGCCGAGCAGAACCTCCTGCAGCGACGGACGCCCGACGTCGTGCGCAGCCGCGTGATGGGCGCGTGGGAGGCCGCGAACCACGTCTCGCTCGTGATCGCCTTCCTGATCGGCGGTGCGGTCGTGCCCGTGATCGGGCCGAAGGCCGCTTATCTCCTCGGCGGGGTGACCGGGGTGTTGGGCACGGCACTGCTGGTGCCGTTGCTCCGGCTGCTGCCTCGGCGTGCGGCCGTCGCCGTCGATCCGAGCATCTGACGAGCGATCCTCGTCAGACCCGGCACGCCTCGGCGACCGAACTCCAGGGGTGCCACCCGTACTCGGCGACGGTCCAGGCAGTGACGGCGACGTTCGCCCGGGCGTCGAACACGGACGCGCCGCCCTGGCCAGCCAGCTCGGAGAGATCCACCCAGGTGGAAGGCAGGAACTGGAACACGCCGGCCGCCCCGGTGCTCGGGTTCTCGGCCAAGGGGTTGAAGTTGGATTCGGCTTCGGCGACGCACAGGGCCACCGCTTCGGTCTTGGAACCGAGGGGGGCGAAGTGGTCGCGGATCAGTGCCACCACGGCTGCCCTCCCCGGGACCACGCTCGGAACCGGGGGACCCTGAGGTGGCGGATGGGTGGGATCGCCGGAAACGCCATCCGACGGGCTCACGGGCAGCGCGCGAAGGCGGGCGTGCTGCTGTCGCAATCTCTCGACGAGGCTCGCGGCGGTCGCTTCCAACCGCTCTTGCTTCCCCTGAAGCTGCTCTTCGAGCGCTTCGAGGCGGACCCATTGCCGCTCAACCTCTTGCTTCCGTTCCTCCAGCGAGACGAGCACCTCGTGGTCCCGCTGGGAGACGGCGTCGAGGAACTCGAGGGAGTCCTGGAGGTCCGTGAACGAGCCGGCACCGAGCACCGAGTCGAACCCGACCGCACGTTCCCCCATGTACGCCTCGGCGGCGCGTCGGTTCAAGAGTTGCTGTCGCGCCTCGATCTGTCGTGAGAGCACCGAGATCCGCTCACGGACCCACGCCGTCTCCGCCTGCACGCTCTCGATCGCCTGTGTCACCTCGTCGAGCTGCTCGAAGTGACGAACGACCTGCTCGTGAAGGTTCTCGGGCGCGCGCGCCGCGACCTCCATGTGCGGTGTCGCGGGGGCCCGCACCGCTGGCATCAGGGACGTGAGCACGATCGCCCCGAGGGCGAGCACGACTCCGAACTGCGGGGTGCTTCTGCGATCGTTGCTCAACGGGTCGAAGCCTATCCGAACGGCCGACCTTCCGGACGACCACGTCCCTGGACGAGGGAGCACTGGCCCTCGGCCCTCGGCAGGCGCGGCATCCCGCTCGATCCGTGATCGGTTAGGGGATGCGGCGCCTCCGCTCGCACAGGTCGGCGGAATCGGACAGCCCACGTCCCCGTCGCAACTGTCGGATCCCGGGCCGCCGTTCAAGGCGTCCGTTCCGACTCCACCGGACAGGCCATCGTCACCTCCGTTGCCCCAGAGATCGTCGTGCCTGCGCGGCCCAGGATGATGTCTCGGTCGGGGCCTCCGAACAGGCGGTCGTTGCCGTTCCCTCCCCCGATCCTGTCGACACCTTCACTGCCCAAGATGTCACCGGAGTCGACTCCGCC
>CBHFMJ010000071.1:0-9529 GCA_965994715.1 uncultured bacterium
CTGTACCGCAGGATCTCGCTGGCCGCGGATCACGACGCGCTCGCACGGATCCGGGACGAGACGATCGATCGGTACGGGGCGCTCCCGGCGGAGGTCGAGACGCTCTTCGCGATCGCGTCGCTGCGTATCACCTGCGCGGCGATCGGGATCGAGGAGATCTCGACCTATCGCGAGCAGGTGCGCATCCGACCGGTGGATCTCGATGACACGCTCCGGCTCGATGTCGCCGATCGGGTGCCGGGGTCGGCGTTCCACGAGGCGAAACGAACGCTGAACCTCACCCCGGAGAGGATCGCCGGCGCCGATCTCCCCGGGTGGGTGGAGGCGAGGCTCCGGGACGCGATCGGGGAGACGGTCGCCGTCGCAGGAGAGGCGCGCCGGTAGACTGCCGGTCCCGATGGCCCTCTCCCGCGGATCCCGCGCTGCCCGCATGCTGCTCGTCGCCCTCGTCTCGTTCGCCCTGGCCGCCTGCGGGGCGGGCAAGCCCGAAGTGGCCAGGGTCGGAGACAGTGACATCGCCGAGGCGGACCTCCGTCACGCGGCCGCGTTGCAGCACGTCCTCGCGGACCTGCAAGGGACGCCGTGTGGGGGCCAGCCACTCGCCGGCGAGACCGCGGGCGCTGCGTGCGACCGCGCCGCGCTCTCGGGTGAGCTGATCTGGCTCGCCGTCTCCCCGTACGCGGAAGCGCACGACATCGCGGCCGGCCAGACCGCCGAGGATGCGGTCGTGCAGCTCGAGACCCAGGTGGGCGGCGCGGAGGAGCTGCGACGGTCGCTCAGCGCTCGGGGCCTGACGCGGGACGATCTCCTCGAGCTGGGCCGCAAGATCCTCACGATCCGGGCCGTGCGAACGGCGATCGCCGAGGAACGGATCGGCGAGGACGAGCTGCGATCCCAGTACGAGGACCGCCTGGTGGAGTTCACCACGGTCGAGGCCAACCACATCCTGCTCGCGACGCGGGCCGAAGCCGAGGACGTCTACCGGCGGGTGCGGGATGCGACGCGCGCCCGCTTCGCTGCCGTCGCGCGGGAGGAATCTACGGAGCCCGGAGCGGACGAGAGCGGGGGCGACCTCGGCAGCTCGCCCGCGACGCAGTTCGTGCCGGAGTTCGCGAACGCGGTGGCCGCGCTCGAGCCGGGGGAGGTCTCGCAGCCCGTCCAGTCGCAGTTCGGCTGGCACGTGATCTACCTCGCGGACAAGCAGGTCACGCCGTTCGAGCAGGTGAAGGCTGGACTGCTCGAGCCGCTCGCCGATCGGGAGTTCCGGGGATGGCTCGAGGAGCGGGCGACCGAGCTCGGGGTCGAGGTGAACCCTCGGTACGGACGGTTCTCGGCCGCGACCTTCTCGGTGCAACCGGCCCGGAGCACGGATCCGAGTGAGACCACCCTGCCGGCAGGTGACGCCGGCTCCCCGTCGCCGTGACGGCCGGCCAGGCCGATCCGATCCAGCACGTCCCCGACGGCCCGGTGCCGTCGTCGGACGAGGGCCGACGGCTCCTCGATCTCGTGAAGGTGATGGCCCGACTGCGCGGGCCCGGCGGGTGTCCGTGGGACCGTGAGCAGAGCCACGAGACCCTGGCGCGTCATCTCCTGGAGGAGTCGCACGAGCTCCTCGAGGCGATCGACCGGGGTGACTCCGACGCGATCCGCGACGAGCTCGGCGATCTCCTCCTGCAGGTCGTCTTCCACGCGCAGATGGCGTCCGAGGACGGACGATGGGACGTCGACGACGTCGCGCGCGGGCTCGTCGAGAAGCTCGTCCATCGGCATCCGCACGTCTTCGGTGACGTCGAGGTCTCCGGATCCGACGAGGTCCTCGCGAACTGGGAGAAGCTCAAGGCGGAGGAGGGGTCGAAGCCACGCTCCGCCGTCGACGAGGACATCCCGGTCACCCTCCCGTCGCTCGCACGCGCGGCGAAGGTGCAACGGCGAGCCGCCGGCTGGGGGGTCCAGTGGCCGAGCGCCGGATCGGCCATCGCCTCGCTCCGCGAGGAGGCCGAGCATCTCGCCGATTCACCGGATGACGAACGTGCGATCGGCGCCGTCCTGTTCGCCGCCGTCGCGGCGGCCAGGAACCTCGGTGTGGACGCCGAGTCGGCACTCCGTCGGACGACACGGGGGTTCGCGGAGCGGTACGAGGTCTACCTCGCCGACGCCCGCGAGCGCGGCGTCGATCCCGAGGCGATCAGCGAGGAGGAGCTCCGCGAGCTCTTCCTCGGCGAGCGATCTCCGTAGCGAGCGTCACTCACGCGCGCGTGAAGACCGCGAGCTGCCACACACCGCGAACGCGCGAATCGTGCACGCGCCGGAACCCGGCGGCCGCGATCGTCCGGTCGACGGCGTCGAGGTCGTGGACGAACGCGCGGAAGCCTCGGAACTTCTTCTCGCGGAGGCGGAACCACCGGTTGGAGATCGCGACGGAGATCCGGTTGAAGCGCCCCATCAGGCCGATGTGGACGGGCGCCGTGTACGCATAGACCGCTCGGGTTGCCCCGAGCGTGTTCGCGAGGAGCGACTCGACGCTCGGGTAGCAGCAGAGCACGCGGTTCAAGGCCACCACGTCGTGGGGCGCCAGCGACGCCACCGCGCCGTCGCCGGCGGTGAACGTTGTCCGGTCCGTGAACCCGCGTTCGGCCGCGAGCGATCGCGCTTGGTCGATCGCGCCGCCGGCGAGGTCGATCCCGGTGGCATGGTCCGCGCCTCGCGCGAGGGACGCGAGCGCGAGGTCGCCCGTTCCGCAGCCCACGTCGAGCATCGTTCGCGAATCGAGGCCCTGACGATCCAGCGCTTCGAGCATCCGACCGGTGATCGGCGCGCCCATCCCTCGGCGTCGTGCCCGCGACGCGCTGTGCACCGCCCACTCGTCGAAGCAGCACGGCTCCGGTCGCTCGTCCGAGGTCACCCAGAGAGTCTCGTGCTTCGGCGTGGCGTCCGGCAAACGCTATCCTCGGCGCCCGTGATGGGTGACCTCGATCGGATCGAGGTGTTCCTCCGATGGGCTTGGGACTCGTCATCCACCCGGACGGAGCCATCCGCCCTCGGCACCGCGCTCATCAACGATCGATTCCCGTCCTACTGGGACGGGAACCTCCTCCGTGTCGAGCGGCCGAGTGACGCGACGGCCGCCGCCCTGATCGCCGAGACGGATCGCTTCTTCAGCGGGTTCGCCCATCGATCGATCGCCGTGTTCGACGCCGAGGCGGGGATGCGCTTGGCACCCGCGTTCCGCGACGAGCGATGGGAGATCGATCGGCTCGTGTTCATGGTTCGGCGGCGTCAGCCCGATCGTGCGTCCCCGATGTCCGTCGAGGAGGCGAGCATCGAGGAGGTCACGCCGTTCCTGGTGGAGACTAACCTCCACAGCCACGGGGGGATGACGCCTGCCGCGGCAGAGGCCAACGCCGCCGTCCGCGGCATGCTGGTGGAGACGACCGGTCTTCGCTTCTTCGTCGCGAGGGTGGATGGCAGCCTCGCCGGGGTATCCGAGCTGATCGTGCACGACGGCGTCGCGGAGATCGACAACGTCAACACGCTCGAGCGGTTCCGCGGCCGAGGCGTTGCGAGAGCGGTCGTCGGGAGGGCGGTCCGAGAGGGCATCGAGGGCGGCGCCGACCTCGTCTTCCTGATCGCCGATGACGGCGACTGGCCGAAGCAGCTCTGCGCGAAGCTCGGGTTCGATCCGGTCGGCATCTACTGGCGATTCACGAGACCGCCGGCCGGCGAGTCCTATCGGTAACGCTTCCGAAATCCCTGGTCGCAGCCCTGTCCGGCCTAGAATCTTGAGCCCGATGTCCCTGATCGAAGCCATCCGCGCGCGCGAGATCCTCGACTCCCGTGGCAACCCCACGGTCGAGGTCGACGTCCTGCTCGACGACGGAGCCTTCGGGCGCGCGGCCGTGCCCTCGGGGGCTTCCACCGGGGAGCACGAGGCGCTCGAGCTGCGAGACGGCGAGCCGGGGCGATTCGGCGGCAAGGGTGTCCTGCAGTCCGTCGCGAACGTGCACGACGCGATCGCGCCGGCGCTGATCGGGATGGAGGCCGACGAGCAGCGGGCGATCGATCGGGTCCTCCTCGCCCTGGACGGCTCCGACGACAAGTCCTCGCTCGGCGCGAACGCCATCCTCGGGGTCTCCCTGGCCACCGCGAAGGCGGCCGCCGACGCACAGGGGTTGCCGCTGTGGCGCTCCCTCGGTGGACCGAACGCCCACGTCCTCCCCAGCCCGATGCTGAACGTGATCAACGGTGGCGCGCATGCCGACAACGAGCTCGAGCTCCAGGAGTTCATGCTGATGCCGGTCGGCGCAGCCTCGTTCTCCGAAGGGCTCCGATGGGGTGTCGAGTGCTTCCACGCGCTCAAGGGGATCCTGCGCGACAAGGGACTGTCGACGGCGGTCGGCGACGAGGGCGGGTTCGCGCCGCAGATCGCCACGGGTGCTGAAGCCCTCGAGCTCCTCCTGCGCGCGATCGAGACGGCGGGCTTCGAGCCCGGCGGCGAGGTCGCCCTGGCGATGGATCCCGCGGTCTCCGAGCTGGCAACCGGTGACGGCCGCTACCGGCTCGAAGGAGCCGACCGCACGTCGGACGAGATGGTCGCGTTCTGGACTGGGCTCCTCGATCGCTTCCCGATCGTCTCGATCGAGGATCCGCTCGGCGAGGACGACTGGAAGGGTTGGACGTCGCTCGTCGATGCAGCTGGGGACCGGACGCAGCTCGTGGGCGACGACCTCTTCGTCACGAACGTGGAGCGGCTGGAGCGGGGCATCCGGGAGCACTGCGCGAACGCGATCCTGGTCAAGGTGAACCAGATCGGCACGCTCACGGAGACGCTGGACGCGATCGCGCTGGCGCAGCGAAGCGGGTTCGGCGTGGTCGTCTCGCATCGCAGCGGCGAGACCGAGGACACGACGATCGCCGACCTCGCCGTCGCGACGAACGCCGGGCAGATCAAGGCGGGCGCCCCGTCCCGCGGCGAGCGCACCGCGAAGTTCAACCAGCTCCTCCGCATCGAGGAACGGCTGGGCGACGACGCTCGCTACGCGGGGGCGGAGCTGCTCGGTGGGGGCGGCGGCTAGGCCATGCTTGCGGCCCCTTCCCCTGCCGTCGCGACCGGCCGGCACCCCCGTGGGCGGGGCGCCCCCCCGGCCCCACCCCGGCGCCCGCGGGGGGGCCCGGCCGCGCGCGCGACCATCCTGTGCACGCTCGTGATCGGCGTGCTCGTGCTCTCGATCGCTCCGGCTCGGCTCTACTTCGAGCAGACCGCCGAGGTGGCTCGACTGGAACGCCAGGCGGCCGCGCTCGAGCGCACGAACCAGGCGCTCAGCGCCCGAGCCGACGAGCTCCGCGATGACGCGTTCCTCGAGCGGCTCGCGCGCCAGTGCCTCGGGATGGTCAAGCCGGGAGAAGTCGCGTTCGTCGTCGTCCCCAAGGAAGGCGCACCGGCTCCGCCGCCCGAGTGCTGAGGCCTACGCGGCACCCCGGGCGTCGAACCGGACCTCCCGTGCCTCCGCGACCATCCGATAGCCGATGCGCCGGTACAGCGCGTTCGACGTCGGATTGTCGAGGTCCGTGTAGAGGAAGCAGAGCGAGCGGCCTGCACCGAGCAACCAGTGGCTCTGCTGCGTGACGAGGCTGGTCGCGTATCCCCGACCCCGGTGCTCCGGTGGTGTGTAGACCGGTCCGATCCGGATGCCGTTCGGTGTCGAGCCGCCGTATCCGGAGAGCGAGACCGGATCTCCCCCGTCCTCCCAGAGCCAGAGCCCCGCTTCGTCGGTCGCGCGCAGTCGCGCATCGATCAGCCGGACGTGGCGCTCGCGATCCGTCTCCTCGGGAAGCACCTCGTCGGCGAAGGCGATGGCCCAGGCGATGACCTGCTCTCGGTCCTCGGGCGTCACCGGGCGCGCGCCGCCGGGCGCCGAGGGGACCTCCATCACCTCGCGCAACTCGTAGATCCCGTGCCGGAAGACGATCGCCGCGTCCACGTCGTGCTCGGCCGTCCACGCCCCGACGAACCTCTCGACCTCGGGGATCGCGGCCACGACCCCGGGCAGGTCTTGGCCTTCGGCGATCATCCGATCGACGAGCGCATCGAGCGCGGGATCGTTCATGGGCTGGGCGAGGACGAGGTTGAAGGGAGGTGTCCGCAAGGCCGCTCCGGTCACCTCATCCCCGTCGGAGGCCACCCAGAGGTCGAACACGGGGTGGAGGTCGGGCTTCTGCTTGAGCGTCGAGGAGATCCCGAGGATGAGGTTGTGCCGGGCCTCGTCGCGCACCAGATACGGCGTGGCGACCTCTCGGAAGGCGGCGACGTCGTCGAAACGGCGGACCTGCATCGCCAGACGGTAGCCGAGCGAGGCCACCCGGCGAGGAAGCGCACCCCGTGACCTGCGGGTTCGCGGGCAGGGCCATTGACGGTCCGGGCGGCTTCGCTCACACTGGCGCCGTATCGCGCGGGACCCGCGCACCGAAAGAGTCGCGCCTCGCGGCGCGCAGGATGAGAGGAACGCTCACATCGCAGAGATCGAGGTCGGCGCGGTGATCGACGGCACCGTCGCCCGCATCACCCCGTACGGGGCGTTCCTCCAGCTCGAGGACGGACGTCTCGGGCTCGTGCACATCTCGGAGGTCGATCGGAACTACGTCAAGGACGTCCACGATCACCTCCGCGAGGGAGACGTCGTCCAGGCGAAGGTCGTCGCGATCAAGGAGGACGGCAAGATCGATCTCTCGATCAAGGCGCTGCAGGATCCGGCGCCGCCGCGCGCGCGGCGTGGATCGGACCCCGAGTTCGAGCAGATGCTGAGGAAGTTCATGCGCCAGTCGGAAGAGCGACTGGTCGAGTACAAGCGCGCGGTCGAGCACAAGCGCAAGTAGTCCGTGAGCGACGAGCTCCGGGCGAGCGATCTCGACGCCGTCCGCGAACAGCTCGGCCGCGAGCCCACCGTCCCCTTCTCGGTGATCGCGCGGTGCGGCGACGGGCATCCGCTCGTGATCCGGAACCGTCCGCTCGACGCCGACGGGCATCCCTTCCCTACGATCTTCTGGTTGACCTGCCCCGCCTCGGTGAAGTCCGTGTCGCGTCTCGAGTCGGACGGCTGGATCGCGCGTCTCGCCGACGACCCCGAGCTCGAGGAGCGGATCGAGGAGGCGCACGCCGCCTACGCGTCAGAGCGGGGCCGGATGGCGACCGGCGCCGAGCGGTGGGGCGGGGTCGGTGGGACCGGTCACGGTCTCAAGTGCCTCCACGCGCACTACGCCTACCACCTCGCCGGCGGAGACGACGCCGTGGGCCAGTGGACGGCGGAGCAGGTGGAACCCGTGCACGGGCCCGAGCAAGGGGGGAGGGTCGCGGCGATCGACCAGGGGACCAACTCCACGCGGCTCCTCGTGCTGCAGCCTGGCGACGGCGAACCGATCGAGATCTCTCGCGACATGGTCATCACGCGGCTGGGGAAGGGCGTCGACGAGAAGGGAACGCTCGATCCGGCGGCGATCGAGCGGGCGACGGAAGCGATCGCGCGGTTCCGGCGCCGTGCGAGGGCACTGCACGCGGAGGAGTTCCGGATCGGGGCCACGTCGGCCGTCCGCGACGCGCTCGATCGCGAGGTCTTCCTTTCGCGTGTGCGGGACGTGACGGGGATCGAGCCCGAGGTCATCGAAGGTGAACGAGAGGCGGCGCTCTCGTTCCTCGGAGGGACCCGAGGCCTCGATCCCGCCGACGGTCCCCTCCTCCTGATCGACATCGGGGGCGGATCGACGGAGTTCGTCTTCGGACGGAAGCCCGGTGTCGTGGAGGATTCGATCTCCACGCAGATGGGGAGCGTGCGACTCACCGAACGGGTGCAGCCGTCCGATCCGCCGACCGGCGACGACTTGCAGCGCTTCGAGGAGCTCGTCCTCGCGCAGCTCGACGACGTCGGGGATACGGTGCCCGTCGCGGAAGGCCGCACGCTCGTGGCGGTCGCGGGCACGGCGACGACGCTCCAAGCGTGCGCGCTCGGGCTCGAGCGCTACGACCCCGACCTGATCCATCGCTCGATGCTCACGCTCCCCGCCGCGGAGCGCACGCTCGGGGAGCTCGCCACGATGACGAACGAGGAGCGCGCCGCGATACCGGTCATGCCGAAGGGTCGTGGCGACGTGATCGTCGCGGGGGCCTCGATCCTCGTCCACGCGATGCGGCGGTTCGGTTTCGAGCAGGCCCTGGTCAGCGAGACCGACATCCTCGACGGCCTCGCCTTCGAGCTCTTGGGCGTCCGGTAACCTCGACCGCCGATGTCGAAGAGGAGCAGGGATCGTCAGCTCGCGAAGCTCGCCGCCAGACGGCAGGCCGAGCGAACGGCGGCTCTCCGCCGCCGCAACCTGATCGTCGGGATCCTGGCCGGAGTCGTGGCCCTGGTCGTGGTGGTCGTGGGACTCGGTGTCCTGCTCGGTGACGACCCGGAGACGGCCGCTCCCACCCCGACGCCGGCGAGCCCCTCGGGAAGTCCGTCTCCCTCGGTGGAGCCCGGGACGAAGACGGGAACCGTCACCCCCACGCCGGCCACCGAGTCGGGGGAGGTCGCGTGCGGGGCGGACGAACCGGCCAAGGCGGGCAAGCCGAAGCCGCAGTTCGCCGGTCCGCCGCCGATGGACATCGATCGGAAGGCGACGTACACCGCCACGATGCAGACCTCGTGCGGCGCGATCGTGATCGAGCTCGATCCGAAGCGCGCCCCTCAGACCGTCAACTCCTTCGTGTTCCTCGCCGAGGAGGTGTACTTCGACGGGCAGTACTTCCATCGTCTCGACACATCGATCGACGTGATCCAGGGTGGCGATCCGTCGGGGGACGGGACCGGAGGGCCCGGCTACGCGATCCCCGACGAGCTGACGGGGGACGAGTCCTACACGCCCGGCACCCTCGCGATGGCGAACGCGGGTGCGAACTCGGGCGGGAGCCAGTTCTTCCTCATCACCGGTCCGGCCGGCACCAACCTCGACGGGAACCCGGCCTTCACGATCTTCGGGAAGGTGATCGAGGGCCTCGACGTCGCTCAGCGGATCCAGAAGCTTCCGATCGTGGACCCCGATTCCGGCGACATCTCGGGGCAGCGGCCTGCGGAAGCCGTCTACATCGAGTCGGTGACGATCAAGAAGTCCGGCGGCGGCGGCTGAAACTGAGGCGCCGTCAGGCCGCGGGCGGTTCCGTCAGCCACGCGTCGACCCCCGCGAGGAGCTCCGCCTTGAGGTCGCCGTCGGCGAACGATGCGCGTACCCCGGTGCGAGCGATCTCCGCGAGATCGGCGTCGTCGAAGCTCCAGGTGTCACGTGCGCTCCGATAGACGTCGGTGAGCCACGCACCGAACATGGGCGGGTCATCGGAGTTGAGGGTGACGGTCACTCCGGCGTCCCGGAGCACCCGGAACGGGTGCTCCGCGAGGGACCCGTAGACCCCGGTCGCGACGTTCGAGACCGGCCAGATCTCGAGCGGGATGCCGGTGGCCGCCAGGTGCTCGACGAGCGCCGGGGTCGTCGACGGCTCGCACGCCGT
>CBHFMJ010000072.1:0-9492 GCA_965994715.1 uncultured bacterium
GGCGGTCAAAGGGGTGGATCTGTCGGTCGAGGAGGGCACGGTGTTCGGGCTGCTCGGGCCGAACGGTGCCGGCAAGACCACCGCCATCCGGATCCTCACAACACTCCTCGAGCCCGACGAAGGCACGGCCATCGTGGCTGGGTTCGATGTGGTGCGGGACGCGGCACTCCTGCGGCCGGTGATCGGTCTCGCGGGCCAGTTCGCAGCCGTGGACGAGAACCTGACCGGCCTCGAGAACCTCGAGATGGTCGGACGGCTGTACCACCTCCCGGCGGTCGAGGCTCGCACGCGCGCCCAGGAGGTGCTCGAGCGGTTCGAACTCTCCGAGGCCGCCCATCGCACCGCCAAGACGTACTCGGGAGGGATGCGCCGGCGGCTCGACGTCGGCGCGAGCCTCGTCGGTCGCCCGAGGGTGCTGTTCATGGATGAGCCGACCACGGGGCTGGACCCGCGGAGTCGACTGGTCCTCTGGGAGCTGATCCGCGACCTCCAGAAAGGGGGGACCACCCTGCTGCTCTGCACCCAGTATCTGGAGGAAGCCGACAACCTGTGCGATCGGATCGCGGTGATCGACCTCGGGACCGTGATCGCCGAGGGGACGTCGGAGGAGCTGAAGGACAAGATCGGCGGCGAGGTCCTCGAGCTGCACGTCGCGGCAGAGCACCTTTCCCGTGCGGCCGACACGCTCCGAGGACTCGGCGCGGGTGAGATCTCGGCGGACCAAGGAACGCGCCTGATCCGGGTGCCGGTCGGAAGCGAAGGCCCCACCGTGCTGCTCGAGAGCGTCCGCAAGCTCGATGACGCGGCGATCCCGATCGAGGACATCGCCCTGCACCGTCCGACGCTCGACGACGTGTTCCTCTCCCTGACGGGCCACGCGGCGGAGATGGAACTCGAGGAGGAGGCCGAATCGCCGGAACCCGTGAAGAAGCGCAGGAAGAGGAGGGAGCGATGAGCGCCGTCGCGGTCCGTGCCCCCGGGATCGGCACGCAGGCGGTGACGTCCGTCCAGGATTCGCTCGTCGTCGCGCGCCGGAACCTGATGCAGATCGTCCGGATCCCGGCGGTGCTCGTCTTCGAGCTCGTCCAGCCGGTGATGTTCGTCCTGCTCTTCGTGTACGTCTTCGCCGGCAACATCCAGAACGTGCCGCCCGAGATCGAGGCGATCGGCGGCTACGTGATGTTCCTTATGCCGGGGATCATCATCCAGAACGCGATCTTCGGGGCGACGACCACCGCGATCGGGATCGCCGAGGATCTGAAGGCCGGCTTCGTCGACCGCTTCCGTTCGCTCCCGATGGCGCGCTCGGCGATGCTCGCCGGCCGGGCGACGTCGGACCTGATCAAGAACTTCGTCCTGCTCCTCGTGGTGATCGGGATCGGGTACCTGGTGGGATTCTCGTTCGAGAACGGCTTCCTCGGCGCGATCGCGATGATCGCGCTGACGATGGCGGTGAGCTTCACGTTCTCGTGGGTGATGGCCTGGATCGCCTTGTCCGTGAAGAAGCTGGAGGCGGTGCAGGCGGCCGCGTTCACGGGCATCTTCCCGCTCGTGTTCATGAGCTCCGCGATCGTGCCGATCGCGGGGATGGCCCCCTGGGTCCAGGTGGTCGCGCGGAACAACCCGATCACCCACTGGGCGAACCTCGCCCGCTACTTCGCGTTCGGCGAGTACTCGACGATGGGGGGTACGCCCGAGCAATTGATGCTGTGGTCAGCTCTCTGGATCGTCGGGATCGTCGCGGTGTTCATCCCGCTCTCGATCCGGCTGTACAACAAGCTGACCTAGGGAACAGACCTCACGCATCTCGCGTTGAGACCTGGGTCGACCAGAGAGGATCGAGGCGTGCCGTTGCTGGGCTTCAAGGGCGAGAACGCGAGAGAGAAGGTCATCGTCCTCCTGACGATGTGCTTCGCCCTCGCGATGGCGATGCTCGACAACACCGTCGTCAACATCGCCCTCCCGACGATCACCCGCAAGCTGAACGCAACCGTCTCGGACCTCCAGTGGATCATCGACGGCTACGTCCTGGCGTTCGCGTCCCTCCTCCTCACCGGCGGCATCCTCGGCGACCGGTACGGCCGCAAGAAGATGTTCCTCACCGGCTTGGCGATCTTCACGCTCGCCTCCCTGGGCTGCGGACTCTCCGCGTCCGGAAGTCAGCTGATCGCGTTCCGGGCCCTCCAAGGCGTCGGCGCCGCGCTGCTGATGCCGGGCACGCTGTCGATCCTCACGGTCACGTTCCCGCCGGAAGAGCGCTCGCGAGCGATCGGTATCTGGGCGGGTGTGAGTGGTCTCGCGCTCGCGCTCGGACCCACGCTCGGCGGCTACATCGTCGAGCACTCCGGATGGGAGACCGTGTTCTTCATCAACGTGCCGATCGGCGTGCTGGCCTTCGCGATCGCCTGGCGGACCGTGCGGGAGTCCGTTTCCGAGGAGACCCGTCACCTCGACCTGCCCGGGCTGGCGCTCGGCACCGGAGGACTCTTCGCCCTCACGTTCGCGTTGATCGAAGCGAACCAGCGCGGCTGGGGCGACGGGTTGATCGTCGGGTCCCTGGTTGCCGCGGGCGTGCTCCTGGTCGCGTTCCTCGTCTGGGAGCACCGGAGCCCGAAGGCGATGATGCCGCTCTCGTTCTTCCGGATCCCCACGTTCAGTGCCGGCAACGCGGTGGCGTTCTCCGTTTCCCTGGGGATGTTCTCGATCTTCCTGTTCGTGACGCTGTACATGCAGGCGATCCGGGGCTACACGCCGTTCCAGACTGGCCTCCGGTTCCTCCCGATGACGCTGATGATCATCGTGACGGCACCGATCGCGGGTCATCTGGCCCAGCGGATCGGACCGCGGATCCCGATGACCTACGGGCTCACGGTGGCGTCGGCGGGCGTGCTCGGCCTCACGTTCATCCAGCCGGAAACCCCGTTCTGGATCCTCGGGATCCTGTTCGTGCTGATGGGCCACGGGCTCGGGTCCACGATGGCGCCGATGACCGCCGCCGTGATGGGCGCGGTCGGGCCGCAGCGCGCGGGACTCGGCTCCGCGATGACGAACACCAGCCGTGAGGTCGGCGGCGTCCTGGGGATCGCGCTCCTCGGCACCGTGCTGTTCGACCGCCTCGGTTCCGTGCTCGTGCCCAAGCTCGGCGAGATCGGTCTGAGCGCGGGACAGGCGAGCGCGGTCGCCGAGAGCGCGTCGCACGGGTTCGTCTCCCCCGCCGAGCTCGCCGGGCTGGGACTCACGCCCGAGCAGATCGGCGGGTTCGCCGCCGCGTTCCGTGATTCCTACATGAGCGGGTTCCACCTCGCCCTGCTGATCGCCGGGCTGGTCCTGCTGACCGCCGCGGTGGTGGCCAACCGGTTCATCCCGGGACGGGCCCACGCGGACGAGATCCACGCCGAGGCCGCAGCCAGGGAAGCGATCACCGCGTCCGCGGAGTAGCGGAACCGCCTACCATCCGACGCGTGCTGGCGCTGCGGATCCTCGTGGTCATCGTCGGCGTCGCGACCGTTGCTGCGGCGATCGGCTCGGCCGTGAAGACCGTGGTGCTCCCACGGGCCTCCGCATCGAGGATCACGCGCTCCGTGTTCGTGCTCCTCCGCGGACTGTTCCGCGTCATCGCGCGGCCGTCGATGCGGTTCGAGCGGAGGGACCGGATCCTGGGGGCCTATGCGCCCCTCGGCCTGATCGCGACGCTCGCCACGTGGCTCGCGCTCGTTCTCGCCGGCTTCACCTTGATCTTCTGGGGAACCGACCACGAGGGGTGGCGCTCTTCCTTCGACCTCTCCGGATCGTCCCTGTTCACCCTGGGGTTCACGCGCCCGGAAGGACTGGGGAGCACGGCACTGATCTTCGTGGAGGCCGCGATCGGCCTGTTCCTGCTCGCGCTCCTGGTCACCTATCTGCCGAGCATCGACGCGGCCTTCTCGAGGAGGGAGGTCGGGATCACGGCACTCGAGGTCCGCGCCGGCTCCCCGCCGTCGGCCCGCGAGATGATCTGGCGGTACTGGCAACTCGGGCGGCTCCCGGAGATCCACGAGGTCTGGGCGGAGTGGGAGCGATGGTTCGTCGACGTGGAGGAATCCCACACGTCGCACCCCACCCTGGCGTTCTTCCGGTCGTCGCACCCGGACCACTCGTGGATCACGGCGGCCGGAGCGGTGCTCGACGGCGCCGCGCTCACACTGTCCTCGGTCGACGTCCCCCGCGATGTCAAGGCCGAGTTCTGCATCCGATCCGGGTATCTTTGCCTCCGCGCGATCGCGGACTACTTCCAGATCGTTCATGACCCGGACCCGAGCCCGGACGACCCGATCTCGATCGGCCGAGACGAGTGGAACGACGTGATCGCGGAACTCGACGAGGCGGGGGTTCCGTTGAAACCCGACCGAGACCAGGCGTGGCGCGACTTCGCCGGCTGGCGGGTGAACTACGACAGGGTGCTGATCTCCCTCGCAGCCCTCACGGAGGCGCCGATGGCGCTGTGGTCCTCCGACCGGGGCATGGTGCCGATGCGCCCGCCCGTCTTCGGGCGGACCGCTAGGCGGTAGGCGCCGCCGCGTCGTACCGCCGGTACTTCGGCAGGACGAGCACCAGCAGGCCGGCGCCGAGGATGCACGCGATCCCGCCCGAGACGATCGAGAACCGGACGGTCGTGAGCGAGGCGAGCAGGCCCGCCTCGGCGTTGCCCAGGGACGGCCCTGTCCCCACGACGGCGAGACTGACCCCCTCCATGCGGCCCCGCATCTCGTCGGGCGTCACGGTCTTCAAGATCGCATCCCGATAGAGCCCGCTCACCATGTCCGAGCCGCTCGCCAGCATCAGGAAGACGATCGCGACCCAGAGGTTGGGAGAGAACCCGAATCCTATGATGCCGGCACCCCAGCAGATACACGCGACGATCGTGACGAGCCCTTGTCGCCGAACGTGCTTCGCACGGCCGCTGAACAGCGCGACGAGGAGGGCCCCGGCCGCTTCCGCCGCGTACAGGAAGCCCAGGACCGCCACCGATCTGCCGAGCACGTCGAGCACGAACGCCGGGTAGAGCGCGACGGGGATCCCGAAGATCATGGCGACCAGGTCGATGTAGAACGTGCCCTGGAGGACCTGCTTCCCCCGGAGGAACCGAAGGCCCTCACGGATCGCAGACCACCCGACCGAGAGCCGTTCCGCCGTCGGAGGAGACGGACGCATCCCTGCCAGCGCGAGGATCACGCCGAGGGTGCTCGCGGCGTCCAGGAGGTACGCCCATCCCCCGCCGTACGCGTGGATCTCCAGACCGGTGAGGATCGGGCCCGCGATCGCGGCCGACTGGTAGTACACGACCTCGAGGGCGAGCGCGGATGTGAAGAGATCGGGCGTGAGCAACCTGGCGGGCCATGCGCGGAACGCCGGCGAGTAGAGCGAGTACGCCGAGGCCCACACGAACGAGAACGCGAAGAGGACCCACACCTGCGGGTTCGGGCGGAAAGCGTTCACGGCCAACGCGACCGAGAGGACGGCGACCGCCCCCTGCGCGACCATGAGGAATCGCCGGCGCTCGACCGCGTCGGCGATCGCGCCGCCCACGACGGGAAGGACGACCAGCGGCAGCACTTCGGTGAGGGCGAGGAGACCGACCATCGCGGTCGACCGTGTGATGTCGTAGACCTGGAACGGGACCGCGACGAACGTGATCTGCGTCCCGAACTCCGAGATCGCTTGCCCGACGAAGAGGCGGCGGAAGTCGGCGGAGACCTTGAGCGGCGTGAGGTCGATCCCGTAGCCGCGGAATCGCCCGAGCCATCCTGGATGCCGGGCCTCCGGCGGCACCGGGGGCGGTAGCTCGTCGTCCTCGTCGCCCGGGAGCCCGCGGTCGTCGCTCACGCGGCCGGACGCTACCGGATGAGGCGGGACAGGCGTCGATCGGCGAGGACCTTCCCGCCGGTCTGGCAGTCGGGACAGTAGGTGACCTCGTGGGACTCGTAGGACACCCGGCGGAGGTCGGCCCCGCAACGCTGGCAGGGTTGCCCCCAGCGACCGTGGACGCTGAAGTGATCGCCGAGCTTGGTCGGGAGGCCCCCGCTGCGGCGCCGCTCGACCTCGAGGGCGTCCGTCAGGATCTCGTGGAGCCCGGTGATGAGCCTCTCGCGTTCCCCCGCATCGAGCTTGCCGAGCACCGAGTATGGCGAGAGGCGCGCGTGGTGGAGCGCGTCGTCGGAGTACCCGCGGCCGACGCCGGCCACCGTTCGTTGGTCCCTCAGGATCGTGTGGACCCGCCGGGCATCCATGCTCTCCCGGAAGAGCGACGTCGCCTCCTCCGAGAGCACCTCCGGGCCGAGCGCGGCGAGCGGGCCCTCGTCGCCTGGCGAGAGCGACCAGACGCCCGCCTTGCGTTCCTTCCCGAACTCCTTCACGAGGAGCGACGGCCGCTCCGCGAACCGCAACCGCGCCACGGAGCCCCGCGGCTTCGTGGACTTCGGCGGCGCCTCGACCTCGAGCCGTCCTCCCTGCGAGAGATGGACGAGCATCCGATCGCCCCCTTCGTAGGAGAGGATCAGGTACTTCCCCCGCCGCCCCACGTCCTCGATGTGGCGCCCCACGTACTCGGCGGGTCGTGGCGTGACGGTCTTCAGCGACGAGAACTGGAGGAGGTCGAACCCCTCGAGCGTCGCACCGCCGACGACGCCGGCAACCCGCTCGGCGAGCGCCTGGATCTCCGGCATCTCGGGCATGGCTAGCCGCTCACGGCACCACGGATGATCTCGATCGCCTCGTCGATCCGGTCGCGATGCGTGCGATGGCTGACGATGCACGCCCTGATGATGTGGCGGCCTTCGATCGTGGTGCTCGACAGGTACACCCGTTTCGGGTCGTTGATGCGCGCGAGGAACGCCCGGTTCTCGTCGTCGGTCGCCCCCGCGAGCCGGAACGACACGACGGAGAGCTGCGGGGCCCACGGCAGCTCGATCTCGGGGATCTCGGCGAGCGACGCGTACAGGTGCTCCGCGAGGTCGAGCTTCTCGTCCAGCGCCTGCCGGAACGCCCCCACACCGTGCAGCACGAGCGGCAGCCAGACGCGGAAGCCCCGGTGATCCCGCGACAGCTCGGGCGAGTACTCGTTCCAGTTCGGCAGCTCCGCCTCCGGCGCGCGGTCCTGCAGGTACTCGGCCCCCACGTAATGCGCGTCGCGGAGCGCGGCGCCGTCGCGGACGACGAGGGAGCCGGTCCCGTACGGGAGGAACATCCCCTTGTGTGGGTCGAGGGTGATCGAGTCGGCGCGTTCGATCCCGCGGAACCGCTCTCGTCCCCGGTCCGTGAGATGGAAGAAGCCGCCGTACGCGGCATCGACGTGCATCCACAGATCCTCCGCCTCGGCGACGTCGGCCACGGCGTCCATCGGATCGATCGCTCCGGTGTTCGTGGTGCCGGCGGCCGGGACGACGAGGAACGGCCGGTTCCCGGCGGCCCGGTCCTCGGCCACCATCGACTTGAGCGCCTCGGCGTCCATCCGCAGCTCTGGATCGACGGGCACCAGCCGCATCGCGCGTCGCGGCATCCCGGCGATCGCGGCAGCTTTCGGCACCGACGCGTGCGCCTGCTCGCTCACGTAGTACGTGCCGTCGCCGAAGTCTTCCGCGAGCTTCACGTGGCGGGCGGTGACGACGGCCGACAGGTTCGCGATCGAGCCGCCGGTCGTCAGGATGCCGCGCGCCTCGTCCGGGTAGCCGAAGAGGTCGCAGAGCCACCGGATCACGTTCTGCTCGATCTGGACCAACCCCGGCGCGACCTCCCAGAGGTTCGGGAAGCGGTTCACGGACATCGCGAGGAACTGCCCGAGCGCAGACGCGTACAAGCCCCCACCGGGGACGTACGGCAGATAACCCGGGCCACAGGTCTCGTAGGCCCGCGCGGCCGCGTCGCGGAACTGGGCGAAGACCTCGTCGAACGACCCGCCGTCCTCGGGCGGCGAGCCCTTCAGCCTCAGGGCGGCCTCGAGCGCTCCGTCGACGTTCCGGGCGGGGGCGTCGGGCAAGCCGTGGATGAAGTCGATCACGTAGTCGACCGCCGCCCGCCCCATCGCCCGCATCTGCTCGGGCGACGGATCGAGGGGGTAGCCGGTCACGCGGTGCTCCGCAGGGTGGCGTCGATCGTCTCGAGGAGTCGCCGGGACGAATCCGTGACCTCGTCGACGGCCGCCTCGAACGCCTCGGCGTGTCGCGCCGTGGGCTTCCCGAACCCGCTCACCTTGCGGACGAACTGACGCGCGGCCTCCCGGATCTCCTCGTCAGTGGCATGTCCCTGCCCGTGTGGTTCCCGCAGTCGCTTGATGCTTCGGCACATGAGCGGGAGGGTACCGCGCGACGCGCGTTCAGCCCCGTCGGGCCGCGAGGGCGCTGATCGCCTCCATGACCACGTTGACCGCGAGCATCGCCGTGATCTCCGCGTGATCGTACGGAGGGGAGACCTCCACGACGTCCATCCCGGCGAGGTCCACTGCACCCACGATCCGTCGGACCGCGCGGAGCAGCTCCCGCCCGAGCATCCCGCCGGATTCGGGCGTTCCGGTGCCGGGAGCCATCCCCGGGTCGACGACGTCGATGTCGACCGAGAGATAGACCCGGTCGGGGCCGTCCAGCGCCTGCGCGATCGCCTCGTCGATCACGGCCTCGACGCCCCGCTCCTCCATCTCGACCTGCGTGTGCCAGCGCAGCCCCTGACCCCGCATCCACTCGAACGTCTCCCGATCAGGCCAGTAGCCGCGCAGCCCGACCTGGACGAAGTTCGGCCCGGCGATCCACCCCTCCTCGATCAGTCGACGCATCGGCTGCCCGTGGCCGATCAGCGATCCCCATTGGTCGATCGCCGTGTCGGCGTGCGCGTCGAAATGCACGATCCCGACGCGCGCCGGGTCGTGCACCCGGGCGACCGCGGCGGCGGACGGATACGTGATCGAGTGGTCGCCGCCCAGGACGAGCGGGATCGCACCGGCGCGGGCGACGCGACGAACCTTCTCGTGGATCACGCGCAGGCTGCGCTCGGGTCGCCCCGGGACGATCGGCGCGTCGCCCGCGTCGATCACCGTGAGAACGTCGAACGGGGATACCTCGGTCTGGAGCGACCACGCCCACGGGCTCCCCGCCGTCACGTGAGCGGTTCGGATCGCCATCGGTCCGAACCGCGCCCCCGGCCGCGCGGAGGTCCCCTCGTCGTACGGAGCGCCGACGATCGCGATGTCTGCGCCGGCATCCCTGATCGCTTCCTCGTCGAGAGCCCACGGGACCTTGGAGAAGGATCCGCGGAAGTCCGAGTACTGCGGCAGTTCGTTCGTGCCGAACTCGTCGAACTCGGCGTCCTCGCTCGCGTAGAGGGTGCTCTCCGGGACCCGGAACGAACGATCCTCGGGCATGGCGCGCAGTGTGCCACAGGGGACGTGGAGCGGGGCGGGGGCGGGGCGCCCCGCCCCCCACCGAAAGAGACCGCGGAACGGGTTTTGAGGACGGCCCCCCCGGAGGC